>JBBIMC010000211.1:0-2722 GCA_037444605.1 Mycoplasmatota bacterium
AATCTTCTTCTTATCGATCATGATGTGATGGGCTTGTTCAAAGGCTTCAGCAATTTGCTTGGTGGTGACAGCACCGAAAAGTTTACCATCTTGACCAATCTGAATCCCTAAGGTGACTTTCTTACCATCGATCTCTGATTTTAACTTCTTCATTAAATCGATATGACGTTGTTGTTCAAGAAGAGCTTCTTCTTTGGCTTTATTGAGTGCTTGGATATTTTCATCGTTGGCGATGAGTGCTTTCTTCTGATTGACTAAGAAAAGGCCATACCCTGAGGCGACATCAATAATATCGTCTTTCTTTCCCTTTCCTTTCACATCTTCAAGTAAAATGATTTTCATACGTTCTCCTCCACCATATTCAAGTTCTAGCTGGGTTTTAATCTGTTCAAACACTTCTTGAACAGATTGTTCTTTAATCTGTGCTGCCGCGCTGTTCAAATGTCCTCCTCCACCCAACATTTCCATTAAGAGTTGGACATTGACCTGCTGATAGGATCTCGCAGAAACACCCACGGTATCCATACCGATTCTTGAAATCATGAAGGCTGCATCAATCCCGTTAATCGTGAGTAATGATTCAGCCACTTGGGCGAGTAAGATGCGGTCATCATAAATTTCAGGGGTGACTACGAAGGCAAATCGGCCTAAAAAGATATCGACTCGGTCTAAGAGTCTATTGATTTCAAGGGTGCGAAGTAGATCACGTCTCAGCCATAATTTAGCTTCCACGATATCGGCGCCTAAATCTTTTAATTTGGATGCGACTTCAAAGGTTCTTGATCCTGTGCGATACGAAAAGTTATTCGTATCCACGATAATGCCACCATACATGATCGTGGCTTCAATCGGTGTAATCTTAATTTCTTCTTCCATGTTATAGAAGTTTAAAAGTTCCATCACGAGTTCAATTGTCGAAGATGCATAGGGTTCAATGAACGAGAACATCGCATCAAACGATTCTTCACCGACACGATGATGATCGATGACGATGAGTTTCTTCGCTTTTTCTAAAACCTCAGGTGCCATGACAATCTTGGGTGATTGAGAATCGACAACGATTAATAACGTATTTTCATTGAATAACTTCATCGCTTCTTCTGGCAGGATAAAACTATCTAAGACGATGGGCATCTTTTCTCTTAAGATGCCGATGACTTTCTGGACGGTTTGATCAAACTTTTGTTCCTCTGCAATCATCATGACAGGCTTTTTACTTGCTTTCGCCATGTGATAAACAGCAATCATGGAACCGAACGCATCTAAGTCTGCTTGAAAATGACCCATGACAAAGACGTTAGAGGCTTGATTGATGAAGTCACGAATCGTCTGAGCATTGATTCTGACAGAGACTCGAGAACTCTTGGCGGATGCATCACTTTTTGCACCAAAATACTGAATCTTTTGGTCTTGAATGTTGACGACAACCTGGTCTCCACCACGCTTTTCAGCGAGTTCAATCGCGTTTTGTGCATAGATACCTAATTCTTCATAATCGACATCCCATGATGCAATCCCCATGGATATAGAGATTCTTACTTGGTTTTGTGTCGAGATTTGACGAACTTTATCTAAGATATCAAACTTGTCTTGAATCATCAAATTAAGTTGTTTGCGGTATAAGATGACGATAAGTCTGTCATCATCGTAAGGTTTTAAGAACCCATCATATTTATTCGCCCAATCGGCGATGGCAGCTAAATATTCACCCTTCAACGAGGATTGTTCTTGGACATCTAATGCTGTAAGTGCTTCATCGAGATTATCGAGATAAAGAATGCCTAAAGCTGGTAAATGATCGATGTAGCGTTCTTTAACCTTTTCACGTTCTGTGACATTGAAAAGATAGAAGAATTTATACTCTGACCGATAGGTCACATCATAGGATTCATCCTTAACCTGAATAGTGAAGTTCACCTTATTATTCATCGCGGATAAATGGAGTTGTGGATGGACATCCTTAAGTGCTTTACCGGTGATCTTCGGATCAAATATATTCTTTGCATGGGGATTCGCCCATTTGATTTCAAAACTGTCATCTAAGGCTAAAATCCCAATAGGAAGTTCATTAAATACTTCATCGCCTACTTGATTGACATGGTAGGATAATTTCGTCCACATAGACAATCTGTTTTGTAGTGTTTTAATCTTTTGACGCGATTCATAAGTGATAAAGAGGTTGATCATCACGACGACAAAAATGATCGAGGCAATAAATGCGATCAACGACCATAGTTGGTTGGTATCTGAAACTTCAAAATAGGGTAGATAGAGATAGACACTGACCGCAAGTAAGATCAGTGCAATGATTAAGACCAGCCATCGCTTCATAGGTTCACCCACTTTAACGCTATTATATCACGTTGAATAACGGTTGATAAAGATTTTATCCTTTATCAAGAAAAAAATCTTATCGATCCGATAAAAAAACCCATATACCAGATATGGGCTTTCATCGTTTTTAGTCTTTAACGAATGGTAGCAATGCCATGTGGCGTGCACGCTTAATGGCTGTCGCGAGTGGACGTTGCCATTTCGCAGATGTTCCAGTCACGCGTCTTGGTAAAATCTTACCGCGATCGGTGATGAAGCGCTTGAGTAATTCTACATCTTTAAAATCAATATGTTCAACTTTGTTTTGAGTGAAGTAGCAAACCTTCT
The DNA here is from genome assembly GCA_037444605.1 of Mycoplasmatota bacterium. Classification (GTDB taxonomy): domain Bacteria; phylum Bacillota_I; class Bacilli_A; order Acholeplasmatales; family Acholeplasmataceae; genus Peloplasma. The sequence goes on from JBBIMC010000211.1 coordinate 2,662, forward strand.
TACGCTTTTTGAAACCGCCACGTTTGTAATTCTGTTGCATGTTGTTTCCTCCTTAGAATGG
>JBBIMC010000212.1:0-2678 GCA_037444605.1 Mycoplasmatota bacterium
TTTGGAACGATGACAATCCTAAATCGAGAAGAATTCCATCAACACCCTTAATATCTCTTTCATTCAATTCCTTTTTCATGTTTTTGAAATTGCTATGTATAAAGGTTATATTCGAAAAATCTTTAAGGACATCTTTCGCGTAATGGATGGCGAATTCATCCTGATCAAAAACAAAAAGATGGCCACCCTTCAAGGACTCTAAAATGCGTTTGGAGTGACCTCCTCCACCGAGTGTACCATCGACATAAATACCTTGTTTTTTGATGGCTAAGGATTGAATTGCTTCTTCTTTCAATACCGTTATATGGTTCATGATATCCCTCATGTTCATTATCTATGAATCTTCATAAAATGTCAATTCACGAAAGAAAAAGGTGCCTTAGGCACCCTTCCTTAATCCTTCTTGGATTCTTTCTTGGTTAGTACTTGTTGTCCTTTGTAATAACCACTGTTTGGTGTCACACGGTGTGGTAGTGTGAATTCACCGGTTTGTGGGCAAACAACTAATGCAGGAGCAGTTAACTTAAAGTGAGTTCTTCTCTTTCTTTTAGCAGTTTTACCCGTTCTACGAAATGGAACAGCCATCTGTTCACCTCCTAAGTCTTGTAATTCTTATCCAAATCAGCAAATGCGGGGTGAGGACTCTTTTCTTTTTCGAATGTGGTCTTTTCTGCATCTGGATGATAAATGGTGTAAGGTTTTTCGGTCACGATATAACCGAAGATGATATCTGAGATGTGAATAGGATCTTCTAATGGATAATCCGCATCATCGATGTCGCCAAAGATGATCTCAGTGTCTAAATTCATCGTGTAAGGCACAGGTTTGAGTGTCTTTGCACAAGCGAGTTCCATCTGACATTGAAGTTTAAGTGTCATGATGAGATGATCTTGAAACCAGGACCAATCAAGATGAATCGACGCAGGCTTGATCGATAACATGTCTGGAACTGATGTGAGGTTTGACGTAAAGTCGAACTCAAAATCAAGAGAAGTCTTTTCTTTTAATTCATGGAGTGACATTTTCATGATTTCACCTCAACGAACGTATTATACAAAACATTCACTAAAAAGTCAATGCAAACAGGTGATTATTCTCATTAATTTGCTTGTGCTTTTCTGCTTTCTCTCACCTTGAATTTTAAGGTGTCTAAAAGGTCTTTTTCTTGAGCGGTGAGGAGCTGTTGCAAGTCATAATTGTCATGAATACGATGATTCCGTAGATGGAATGGTACCTTCGTTCCATCGACAAGTGTAACTTCTAAATCAAGCGTTAAATATTTGGGATGAATGACATGGTCATACTTAAATGCGGTTTCCATGTGCACGACATCAAAATAGTTGAATTCTCCAGACACATCATAGGCGATATGACCATTTCTGTGATCGACATTGGCTTGATGATAGAATAATGAATCATCGCCAAAAAAGACGGCAGTTACCAACGCTTGATCATAAAGAAGTGTGTAGGATCCATTAGGCTTCTTATCTAAGCGGTAGGCGACTTTGCTGTTGTGGTCAAAGGCATCGGGAACCGTGATTAAAATAAGCTTTTGATAATCGCTTTCTTGAATGCTGGAAAGTTCGTGAGCACGAGTGATGACGCTGCGATAATCTTCTTGAAGCATTTCATCATAAGAATCCTGTGCTCGGCCAGAAAATTTCTTGAAGTATTTGGATGTATACTTCGCACGATTTTTAACCGGCTTCACTTTAGATTTTTTGTCAACTTCTTTTTTGACGACCACATCATCTTCGGTGATGATTTCAGATTCTGCGACTGCTTTTCTAGGTTTCTTTTCTTTCATGATTAAACCACCTTTCGCCTTCTACTCTATTATATCGAATATTCAAAAATCATGTCAAATATTCCCAACAATTCATCAAAATAATGCGTTATTCTCCCAAAACCCCTTGTTCAAGGAGCGATTTAAACTCTTCTTGCTTTACATCAAGGATGTAATCTTCAATGGAATCCAGTTGTAGAATACGATCGATCGTGGCTTTGTCATAGGGTTGATGTTCGAAATGCTTTTCAAAAGGAATCAATGACTTCTTGTCGAAGAAATCGCCTTGAATCGTGAGTTGCTTAATGATACCTTCTTCAAGATCGAGTTTGATTTCAAAAAGGCCACCGGTGATTCGCTTCTTTAAGATTTTGGTGTATGGAGGTTGTTTCTTATAGATCCATTCTTTGGTTTGATACTTTTCTGCAAGTTTATGAATCTTTTTAATATCCTCTGGAGTGAGTTCATACGTCTGATTGGTCAATGTGTTTTCAAAGTGTTTGATCAATTGTTCTTGGCTCAGTCCATGAAGGTATGGTTTGAGGTTGGTGACGCGTGAACGAACGGAGTCAATGCCTTTTGAAACAAGCTTTTCATCGCTTGGGGTAATTGCACGAACCATCGTTTCCAAATCACAATCATAGAGGAAAGTCCCGTGCATGAGCATACCATGTTTATTTTGCAAAAAGGCATTCCCACTAATCTTTTTTCCTTCAAAGAGCAGATCATTACGTCCTGAAAACTCGATATTTATGTCGAGCAATTTCATAGAATCAATGATTTTGGATAAATACGTTTTAAAAGAAAACTCTTTATTATGACGCTTGGTAATGATGGAAAACATTGTATTCCGATGGTCAGCATAGACACAGCCACCTCCGGTGGGACGACG
>JBBIMC010000213.1:0-2639 GCA_037444605.1 Mycoplasmatota bacterium
CACGATTGAGTTTATCAAGTTCTGTATCATTCACAGAGATTGTGTAATGTTTCATATGATGTTCTCCTATATCCATTGTACCATAAAATTTGTAAAAAAGGTGTTTCTTATGCGATTTATGACAAAGTCTTTAGAACTGAATCTCATCTTGGAAAAGGTCGCTCATCATGCTAAAACAGACACGGTAAAACAAGAAATTATCACACTTGAACCGATGACTGATCGCATGCTCATCGAACGTCACTTAACAGAGACCTATGATATGCTTATCCTTATTGCGAAAATGGGTCATCTTCCTCTGATCGATGATTTTGATATTCATGAACTCATTCGCTACGCGAATATGGATCGTTTTTTTACTATTCAAGAACTTCTGACGATTCGCTTGTTCCTACTCATGGAGCGTGGGATTATTCAGTATCGGAAAGAAGCGGAAAAAAATCGAATCTCTCTTGCTTCCTTAAATGACTACTTTTATCAACTTCATTCCCACCATTCACTCTTAGACTATATGGATTCGAAAATGGATCCTGATGGACAAATATTAGATGATGCAACCCCTGAACTGCTCAAGATTCGACGTGATTTATCTAAAATGGAGAAGAGTTTACAAGACAAACTCCATCATTTATTGATAGATTTAGCACCGTATCTCAATGAAAATGTGATCGTCATTCGTAATGACCGTTTTTGTATCCCTGTGAAAGAAGCGTACAAAGGGAAAATTAAAGGGGTCATCCACGACATGTCTGCCTCAAAACAGACCATTTACATCGAACCCGAAGCCACACGTCAACTAACTGCAGAAATTGAATCACTCAAAATTTTAGAAGAAAAAGAAATCCAAAAGGTCATTTCACTCCTTTCAGAGTCTGTATCGATGGCCAAAGAGTCCCTAAAGGATAATCTTGATCTTTTCTTAACTTTTGACTATATACAGGCCAAATCATTATACGGTTTAGAAATACACGGCAATAAACCACAGATCAATGATGATGGGATTATCTCTTTAATTAAAGCTAAACATCCTCTCCTTGATCAAAAAATTGCCGTTCCAATCCATGTGGAACTCAACGATGAAATAAGAACACTATTGATTACAGGTCCGAATACAGGAGGAAAAACTGTCGCCTTAAAAACGGTTGGTCTTTTGAGTTTGATGATGCAATGTGGATTACTCATCCCAGCCTCAGAAACGAGTAATCTCTCCATTTTTTATCAAGTTTTCGCCGATATTGGCGATGAACAATCCATTCAACAATCATTATCAACCTTCTCTTCCCACATGACGAAAATTACCAGGATGATTAACGAAGTCGAAGACAAGAGTTTAGTGCTACTTGATGAGTTGGGGAGTGGGACAGATCCCAATGAAGGGGTCTCTTTAGCGATGGCGATCATCAATAAACTGACGACATTCAATATCAGATTGATGGTCACGACACATTATTCTGAGTTAAAAATGTATGCTTATGAAAAACCACACATGGCGACAGCATCTGTTGCTTTCGATAAAGAAAGTCTAAAACCTCTCTATTATCTTCAGATGGGAACTACAGGGTCATCCCACGCTTTCTTAATTGCCCGTCGCTTAGGTCTTCAAGATTCAGTGATTGATGACGCACAAACCATCTATCAAGGAAGACAAACGGATTTAGCCAAGATCATGGAAAAACTCAATGATGAAATGCTTTATCTTGAAAAAGAGAAGGAAAAACTTGCTACTGAGCAAGAAAAAACGCTTGATGAAAAGAAAAAATACCAACAAACGCGTGAAAAATTGATTGGTGAACAGGATGATCTCCTTGAAAAAATTCGTAGTAAAGAAGAAGCAAAATGGCTCAAAATAAGAGAAGAAGCACTCGATCTCATCCGTGAGTTATCGACAAAAAAATCATTATCAAATCCTGAAATTGCTCAACTTAAATATCAACTCAATCAATCGGTTGATCCTGATTTGACCTATCGAATTAATGATGAGATTGAAGTGGGTGATGATGTCTTCATTATTCCCTATCAACAGTATGGAAAAGTCAAAACCATTAAAGGTGATGATTATCAAGTGGTCTTTGGCAAGTTTGATCTTTCTTTCCGGCAAGGTGATTTAAGAAAAGAACAGCCTAAAGAGACCTTGAAAAAGACACCAAGACCAAAAAAAATCGAGACTGGAACCACACCAGAAAAGAAAGCAAGTCTTGAACTTGATTTACGTGGCTATCGCTTCGAGGAAGTGAAAGAAGCGCTCGACCAAGCGATTGATCGTGCCCTACTCGCGGGTTTAACCTCAATGCGCATTATTCATGGTTTTGGGAGTGGTGCGGTTAGAAAAGCCGTCTATGATTACATTAAGAGTTCATCCTATATCACATCCCACCGTTACGGCGGTGAAGGGGAAGGGTTGAATGGTGTGACAATAATTACATTGAAATAATGTAAAGGGCTTGAAAAATCACACTAATAAACATATAATAAAAGGTAGAAAATATTAAAGAAATGAGGAAAATTTAATGATTGACTATCAAGGACAAAAATATCAAGATGTGATTGGACAACAAGGGTTAGTAGTTGTACAATATTTTGCAACATGGTGCGGACCATGCAAAATGTTAAAGCCAGTTTTAGAACAATTAAGCACTGAA
>JBBIMC010000214.1:0-2618 GCA_037444605.1 Mycoplasmatota bacterium
ACTTGTTTCTTCACGAGGTGCTTCTGTTTGTTCGCCCTTGGATTCAAGGAATTGAACGGAGTCGCAGACGACCTCGGTGACATAACGTGTGCCATTATCCGCTTCATACTGTCTGGTTTGAATGCGGCCTTCGACACCAAGTAATGCACCCTTTCTAACAAAGCGCGCTAAATTTTCTGCTTGCTTACGCCAGACTACACATTGAATGAAGTCTGCTTGTTTTTCACCGGATTGATCGGCAAATTGACGATTTACAGCAAGCGTAAAAGTGACGACGGGAATATTAGACTGGGTCATTTTCATCTCTGGATCTTTCGTGATACGTCCGACCAGAATGACACGGTTCATCATATTACTCGCCTTCCTTTACAACGATGTAGCGAATAACTTCTTCAGTGATTCGTACAACACGGTTGAATTCAGCGACTGCTTCTGGAGTTGCTTCTACTAACAACCATACGTAATAACCTTTTTTATGATGCTCGATCTCGTAGGCTAAATCTTTTAGCCCCAACTCTTTAAGCTCTAGAACTTGGCTGTTGTAATTCACAAAAATGTCATTGAAATGATTGACAATTTGCTTGATGTTCTCGCTTTCTACAGTTGGACGGATGATATACATAATTTCGTATTTTTTCATCGTTCCACCTCCTTTTGGTCTATGGTCTTTATAAGACAAGGAATATCTTATGCCGTATCATTATATCATAGATGATATAAGATTACAACGCTTTTTACATGCCTTTTTAGGAAAGAATTTCCACTAGTTTTTCATAGAGTGAATCCACGGTATATTGGATGGCTTCACTTCTTGATAACTGGTCAAAAATAAGATGCATCTGATGTTTTTGGTCACCCGTGAGTATCGTGATATAACATGATAAATCAGGAGAATCCTTTTGTTTATCGGGGCCTGCATTCCCTGTGATACCTATACTGATGGTTGCTGATGTGATCATCTTTATACCATGTGCCATGTCATCAGCAACTTCAGAAGACACAATGCCGTAGGTGTCAATCACCTTAGGACTCACGTTTAAAAGTGACTCTTTTAACCCTCTCGAATACGCAGTAATCCCGCCTAAAACAACCTTGGAAGCTCCAGGGTTTTCGATCATTGTTGCGATGGCTTTTCCTCCGGTCATACTTTCTGCAAATCCCATTGTAAAGCCTTTTTTAACACAAAGATCAAAGACTATTTGTGCACTCATGAAAGGATAATTGTATAGGTTAATTCAACAAAACTTCCATCCACAAAACGCATCACAGTGACCTGATGAGAATCTCCAAATTCAGCGCCATCGAGTTGAGCTGCAATGTCCGAAATGGAGGTGATAGCTACACCATTCATACGAATAATTAAGTCGTTAATTTCTAAAACATCAATCGCATTTCTCGTGGGATCGAGTTCAACAACAACCACACCCACTGGGTTTGGTGGAAGTAATGAAGCATCATTTTCAGTTAAGAAATCAGCGACTTCTTGAACCGTCACACCGAGTCTTGGCTTACGTACAACATCTTGATAACTCGCTTCTGTAAAACTTCTAATAATAGGTGCTATTTTATTAATCGATAATGAATAGTTCAATCCCTCTGCTGCAATCACGCCATCAGAAGTGGGAATTTGAGGAACTTTAGCCACATTGATGCCGATGACTTCTCCATTCAAGTTGAACAGAGGTCCACCACTGTTTCCTGGATTCAACTCTGCATCATGCATAATCGCTAAACCAGGAATACCATCATAGGGATAGGAATCCATCGCAACAATCCCTTGGGTCACATAATTGAACTTGAGTAAATCTTCTGGGGTACCAATCGCGTAGACATCTTGACCCACGACGATTTCCGTGATGGTATTGTTGTCAATAGGATCAATGGCATGCACTCTTAACACCTTATCGGTTTCAAATCGAACAACAGCGATATCATAAAGTGCATAGGTCGCAAAATCATCCACAGGAATTTGATCCTCACCCTCACCAAAGTAAATCTTCATTTCACCACCGTCTTCAACGACATGGTTGTTGGTGATGACATAATATCTAGTCAGTTCAGTACCTTCCACAGGTTCAGATTTAAAGATAATTCCCGATCCATGTCCAGATTCAGTCTTGACAACGACCACGGATGGTTCAACCGTCGCAATCATATTAATTCTTAGTTCTTCATAGGGATGGGGAGAGGTGTAGGGAACTTCAGCACGCAGTGCTAGGGTACATCCAGATAACATCACACCTACCATAAGTGTCATCATGATGAGTAATAATTTCTTGCGCATATTTATCCTCCTATAATTGAAATAATCGTCTGGCATTCATCGATGTGATGTTTTTCACAATCTCGACGTCGAGACCTTTAATTTCTGCTATTTTTTCAACCACATAGTGGGTATATCCAGGTTCATTGCGTTTTCCTCTAAAGGGAGCCGGGGTCATGTAGGGACTGTCCGTTTCGACTAAAATATGTTCGAGATCGATATTCAAGACAATCTCTTTTAAAATCTCATTCTTCTTATACGTAATCGGACCATCAATCCCAATCATAAAGCCAAGATCAACCGCTTTTTTCGCATCATTGACATCACTTGAGAAACAGTGGAACACCCCTGTGAC
>JBBIMC010000215.1:0-2599 GCA_037444605.1 Mycoplasmatota bacterium
TAATCTTTTTGATACCATCTGATTCCAAAGAGAGAGGAAATTGCATACCATCTCTATTCCCATCTAATCTATATTGTGTCATCGCATTTCCAAAGGGATCTGGAACTTGTCCCAAAACCACAACTTTAATCGAAAAATCAGGAACAATAGCCCTCATGACAATGTTGATTTTAGCGATGCCTTCATTGAGATATTTCATTTGTCTTTGATTGCCGACATTGATGTCAAAAAAACCATTGTCAGTATATTTTTGTTCGCCACTGTCAGTGAATACGTTTAAACCAATAGGCAATAAGATATTTTGAACGGCTTGGGCATTACGTGCGTTTTCAATGATAAATAAATGTTCTTTAGCATATATATTTAATCTTTTTATGATGTCAACAAAAGAATTATCTTGAATATGATTTGTCAATTTATTAACAAATTTATCTCTAAACAGCATGGATGTATGCTGATTGCGAGCAAGTTCTTTTTCAACAATGAAATCAACAAATGCATTTTTTTCTATATCGAAATCTTTAATTCGTACTGAGGGAGTAAACACTTCGTGTTTTTTTGACTCATCAAAATCGACAGTTGTTTTTATTTTTTTGTCACGATTAATATCTTTATATGTTAGTGTTTCTTCAAGATGGTTTAGTGATGAAATTTTTGCTTTATAGGCTACATCATAGATTTTTGTTTCAGCTTCGAAAAATTCGAATATTACTTCTACAGAAGCGTATAATTTTCCCACTTGAATAGATGGTTTGAAATCATAAAAGTCCATCAAAGGTTGATTTTGAGAAGCATAAGATCTTCCTGCTAGGAGTCTCTGTATAAGTCTTAGTGCAGTTATTACAGTCGACTTTCCTGAACCGTTTTGTCCATAGATACCAATGATGTGATGATTTCCATTTTCTTTATCGTAGTTATCGAATTCTATATGTCCATTCCCTACGTTTTTGACATGAGTAATGTCAATGCTTTTTATACGGATGATTTGCATGTTATTCACCTCACTTAAATCATACCTCTAAAACATAAAAATGTCAATAAAGAAACATAATGTAACGAAATATAAAAATAGTAATAAAAAATGTCCACAATAAATAGATTTTCGACAAATGTCTCATTTCTGTTATTGTGTTATAATAACGATAGATGACTGAATTCTATTTTGGTGAATTATATGAGAATAAAGAGATTATTGAATTTGATTATACTCATTCTTCTGTATTGCATGTTTTTTACTCCTTCCTTGGACGCAAACTCAGGTCCTCCTGCCAACCTTTCTTTGATCGTCACAGGTGTTAGTGATGATTATGCTCTCGATATTTTTATTTATCAAGAAGAAGTGTTGACTCAAGATCAAATCGATCAATCCGAAGCTTTGATCGATGAAAACTTCATGTATCGCTACTATTATCAAGAGACGTATCCTGAATTTTTGAAATCATTCCAAGATAAGGATCACTATGTATCCAACAGCCTTTATGGAGGAGTTGATTATTTTAGTAGTTGGGATGATGGAGAAGATCAAGAGTTTGTCATGTTTTTAGAAGTTCCCCGTGTGTTTAAAATCGTCCTTATCAACGAAAACGATCAACTCATCATCTCAGAAGTGATTGAGATGAAATCTTATGATTTTGACATAATATGGGATTTAAGTGATGTCGTTTTTTCGGATGAGGTCACTTATGATGCTGGATCCATTCTTGGTCTTGGTGAAAACCCATTTTATGAATCGAGCTATTATGTAGATATGGTCATCCGTTTAGTGGTCTCAATTTTGATTGAAGGACTGATATTTTTTGCCTTCGGATTTAGAAAGAAGTGGACTTATATTACGTTTGCGATTATCAACGTGATATCACAAGTAGGATTAACGTTAGGAACTATGTATAGTTACTATCGAGGTGATAGTGCTTATGGAACTATCTTTGTCTTATTTTTTGGTGAGTTCTTGATATTTACTGGGGAGATGTTCTTCCTCACATTGCTTGTTAGAGAAAAGAAATGGTATGTCCGTACGTTGGTGGTGTTCCTAGCGAATATGCTATCGTTGGTTATAGGCTTACTCATCAGTTTTGGTTTGATGAGTCTAATCTACTAAGAGGTGTCTTATGAATGAAGTATTCAAACAATCCCTTATTGACTTAAAGAAAAATCAATATCACATCGAATCGAATCAGGTTGAATCACTCATTGAAAAGATTCTTCCCTTTATCGGTGATCCTGATCCTGAAATCAGAGATAACATTGTGTATGGTGTACTTGCTCATCTCTTTCATGATAAACATCTCTCTGAAGAAAGATTAACCTACTATCTTGAATTATTGATGAGTGATGATTATCTCTTTTATGATATGGACAATAACGATTCGAATAGCGTTCTTAAACGTAGCTTCACTGTGCTTCAACTAGTCATATTTGTTTATGTCCATCGAAGAGATCAAGTGATCTCTAAAGAATCAATTGAAGCGCTTTATGAAGCGTTTCTCAAGTACTTTAACAATGAAAAAATACTGTCCGGTTACCAAGAACCTGTTGGATGGGTTCATGCGATTGCCCATAGTGCTGATCTTTTCGCACAACTGATGCAGATCACTTGGTT
>JBBIMC010000216.1:0-2599 GCA_037444605.1 Mycoplasmatota bacterium
TATCACCCGATCATTGAAAAGATTTTAGATTATCGACAACTATCCAAACTTTATTCAACCTACATTGAAGGCATCAAACAAAACATCTTTGAGGATGGAAAAGTGCACACGATTTATATGCAAGCACTCACCACCACAGGGCGTTTGTCTTCCCTTGATCCCAACTTACAAAATATACCTATTCGTACCGAAGAAGGACGAAAGATCAGAAAAATTTTTATTCCCGAAAAGGGACATGCTTTCCTAGGTGCGGACTATTCGCAGATTGAACTCAGAGTACTCGCCCATATGGCTGACGTTAAGTCTTTGATCGAAGCCTTCAACCAAAATCAAGATATTCATACTAAGACTGCACAGGATGTATTCCATGTGGATCAGGTCACCTCTGAACAACGTCGTGCTGCTAAGGCGGTTAACTTTGGGATTATTTATGGAATCGGTGCGTGGAGTTTATCTGAAGACATCAAAGTGACACCCAAAGAAGCACAAGCATTTATTGACCGGTATTTATCCATTTACCCCGAAATAAAGAAATATATGGAAGATATCGTCCAGTTTGCGAAAGATCATGAATATGTCGAAACACTCATGCACCGCAGACGTTATATCCCCGAACTTAAATCCCCTGTCTTTATGCAGCGAGCGTTTGGCGAAAGAACCGCTCTCAATGCTCCGATTCAGGGAAGTGCAGCCGACATCTTGAAAAAAGCCATGGTCGATCTACACCATTATCTTAAAACCCATAATAAACAATCAAGAATCCTTCTTCAGGTGCACGATGAACTCATCCTTGAAGTTCCTACTGATGAACTCGATGAAATGAAAGAAATATTCGCTCTTGCGCATGCGCATGCACACGTAAAAGCGATACTAATTGTTCTCAATCATGCTTGAGTTCTCTGCGAAAGTTTTATAAGTGTCGCAGACACTTAATCCATTTGAGGCAATCAAATGGATTTGCATGTAGAACTTAAGACTTCATGTGATGTCGGCCTTGATTGGTACGAGTTAAAGTAGGTATTCTGATGCCAGAACTTCCCGAAGTTGAAACGGTTCGCCGAACCTTAGAAACTCTCATTCTCAATAAGACCATTACGGACATTGAGGTGATGTATCCCAAGATTATTCAAATGGATGAATATGAGTTTAGAGATCGACTCATTGGGCAGAAAATTCATAGGATTGATCGTATGGGTAAACACCTCATCATCCACTTAGACCATGATGTCCTGATCGTCCATCTTCGGATGGAAGGAAGATTTTTCTATCATCTGCGAGGTACACGTCTAACCAAACATGATCATCTTTGTTTTCATTTATCAGATGGGATGCAACTCACCTATCATGATGTGAGAAAATTTGGTACGATGCATCTCTTCAGTCATGATGATTATTTGACACAAGGACCTTTGAAGGATCTTGCGAAAGAACCGGATGCCATCGATTATCATGAATTTAAAACCATGATTCAAAAGAGAAAAACGGAGATTAAAGCCATTTTACTCGATCAGAAAGTCATTAGCGGGTTAGGTAATATCTATGTCGATGAAACCCTCTTCCGTGCTGGGATTCATCCCACACGACTGGGAATTCATGTGACTGACCTAGAAGCGAAGAAAATACTTGATTCAGCTAAATTAGTTTTAGAGAAGGCGATTCTTCTCGGAGGAACGACCATTCGTACGTTTGAAGCGATGGATGGTGTTCATGGAAGATTCCAAAATGAGCTGATGGTCCATACCAAAGCAGGAGAACCCTGCCCTATCTGTGGCACCACCATCATCAAAACCAAGGTCAAAGGACGTGGAACCTATGTCTGTCCAACCTGTCAACACTAAACCGATCATCATTGGACTTACTGGAGGAATTGCCACAGGAAAATCCACGGCTTCCGCCATTTTTAGGGCAGCAGGAATTCCAGTCATCGATAACGATCACATCGTGCATGAACTTTGGAATGATGAAAAAGAAATGATTAAGAAGGTTGAAGAACATTTTGGATTTTCTATACATGCTGAAGGAAGAAAGAAACTTGCTCAAATCATTTTTAGTGATGAAACCAAGCGCAAAGAATTAAATGCCATTGTCCATCCCTATGTATTTAAAAAGATTGAAGAGCAAAAAGAACAATACCACCATGAACCTATTATCGTCATCGATATGCCATTGCTTTTTGAAGTTGGCTATGAAGATCAATGTGATGATGTGTGCTTGGTTTATGTGGATTTAGAAACACAGAAAAAACGTTTAATGATGCGTGATCAACTGTCGATTGAGGATGCCATGAAACGCATACAAAGTCAAATGTCGATCGAAGAGAAAAAAGAGCTTGCTGATGTTATTTTTGATAACACACAAACCATTAAAGATTTAGAAGATCAGATTACCAGCTACATCAGAGGATTACTTTATGAAGAATAGCAGTATGTTTTACATTCAATCACATACCGACTTATCTGCAGCTGATTTTAAAGTATTGGCGCTTCTTTATCAACCCTTGATGGGGCTTGAAGCACATGCGCTATATACGACACTTTATCAACTCGTGAATAAGACGCCGAGAAAGACGTATCAACATAGCGAGCTTTTGGATTTAATC
>JBBIMC010000217.1:0-663 GCA_037444605.1 Mycoplasmatota bacterium
TGATAAGCGCAATGGTTACACCTGGAAAACCGGGTTAGACATACCTTTTGATAATGAGATCAAAGATAATTGTGATCTTCTTTTAGAACGTGAAGTTCCCCCAACAGAAGAAGAGATTCTCGAAACATGTCTTCCTTTAGAAGACCGGATGAATACCCTATTTGAAGGAATTGGAAATTCATTACTAACCATGGAGTACTACGATAGTGCGATGCAGATCAAACGTATTTCATCTGCATCAGAAGAAGCAGTTCGTTCGACCTTGGTGATGGTCAATAACGATCCCACGCATTATCGTTTAGATGTAACGTTTGATGTCATCGATGTCATGGTTAAAGTGCATATCTATTTAAATGATGAGGGTATGCGCTATCAAATCTTAAACGATGAAATCACTGGTGAAGATACCGCTGAGATTGCAGCATTTATGTTTACACCATTTATGGGAGCATCCGGTGGACAACAGTTGATCTTCGATATGGACGAGATGGATTATCCTCGTGCGACTGAAAATGTGCCTAAAGAACGTATTCCAGGTTATATTTTTGTCCCAGATGGAAGTGGAGCTTTACTCAGACTTGATGATTACACCACGTCGCTTTCCACCTATCGCGGGGACGTATATGGTTCGGATATGAGTACTGATACCTATCACTATCGTTG
>JBBIMC010000217.1:681-2598 GCA_037444605.1 Mycoplasmatota bacterium
ACGTCCCGCTAAAGACTCCTTCACTTCCGTTATATGGAATCGCTCATGGAAACCGTCAAGCCGCCTTCTTCGCACATGCGACTGACGGGGCTGAATTTATGGAAATTATTTCCAGTCCACATAATAACTTAACCCCATATAATTACGTCTATGCACGCTTCAACCGAAACAATGTTTACCAGCAAATCTACAACCAAGCTGGCGCAGGCTATAATACTCTATTCCCAGAAATGATGGCCTACGACATCACCATGGATTACGTGTTCTTAGCAGGTGATGGACAAACCGATGGCTATCCAGCGGATTATGTCGGTATGGCACTTAAGTATCGTGATATTTTAATTGAAAATGATATTATTCATCCGATGGAAGAACAGATGGATGCGATGCCTATTCGCCTTGATTTCATTATGGCAGATGCGATGGATTCCTTGATTGGGACCCAAGATGTCGTCGTGACAACGATTGATCAGGTCAAAGAAATCTTAACAGAACTGAATTCGACAGGCATTGAAAACATCAATTCAGGGGTTTATGGTTATCAACGAGGAGGTATTACCCTTGGGGATAAAGATAATCCCAATTGGACACGTAGTATAGGTTCAAAAAATGAGTTTGAAGATGTCATCGCAGATTTAAGTGCCCTCGACATTGATTTGTCTCTTGCACTTAATTACTCAACCATATATGAAGAACAGATGAGTTTAGTAGGTAATGCAGCGAAACATTATAATGGTTGGTATATTAGAGAGCACATTGTTGGCGAAGTAGGACCCGTAAGTGAAACCTATTTTGCACGTCCCAAACTGGTGGCATCATGGATCAAATCTCATGAAAAAGCCGTTAGAGACTTGAACTTAATGAGTTTTACTTATGAAGGTGTGACGAATTTACTTTATAGTGATTACGGACGTGATGAACTTTCTATTCAAGAAGTCATGGCGCTTTATACGGATGCACTGACGGCTATTGATGAAAACTATAAGATCAATGCATTAACGCCCAATATGTATCTATGGCCATTTATTGACCGTTACTTACAAGCACCGATGTTTACCTCACAATATCTGATTCAAACCGATACGGTTCCCTTCTTACAACTTGTCTTGCAGGGATCGATGGAAGTCTATGCATCCTATGCAAACTTCTCATTTTATACAGATAGCGATGTGCTTCGCATGATTGATTACAATGTATTCCCATCCTTCATGTTGACGCATGATCCCTCGTATGAATTGATATCGACGAACTCTTCAAATTTCTACTCAACTGAATATGTTCTTTATCAGGACATGATTCATGATATCTATTCACGGATGAATGAAGCCTATCAAGATGTGCTTAATGCATCATGGGTGGATCGTGAAGTTTACATGCCAGGCGTCATCGTCAATACATATGATAATGGCATCAAGATTGTCATTAATTATACCGATGAACTCGTTGAATATGACGGTCATTCCGTGACCGCACTCAACTACCGCGTGTTGGACTAAGGAGGCTAAGATGAAAAAACCTAAATCAAAAGTCTCAGACTTATCAAAACATGTTAATCGTTCAGCCTACTTATTCTTACTCCCGTGGCTAATCGGATTTGTCATCTTTGTTGCATATCCCTTTTTCTACACGATTTATCTATCATTAAATAACGTCGTTAGAGATGTTACGGGTTGGACCCAAACATGGATTGGGCTTGCCAACTATGAAACTGCATTCTTTAAGAATACGACCTTTAATCCGCTTATTTTGGATTTCGTCGTTGTAGAACTTACCTACGTTCCAGCCATCTTAGTGCTTTCGTTAATCCTTTCACTGCTCCTTAATGCCAATATTAAGTTCCGTGCAGGATTTAGAATGATTTACTTCTTCATGTTGAAAAGCTTGATCAATATCAAGGATCTTCACTTCATTTTCAAC
>JBBIMC010000218.1:0-2591 GCA_037444605.1 Mycoplasmatota bacterium
TTTAAGGGCAAGTTCAGTCATGTCTTCATCAAAATTCTTGCCATAGATACGGATGGATTCCTTTTGCTCTAAATCAATGGTTTGAGACGCTTCTTGATAGATGCGTCTGGCTTCATTCATGACCTTTTGAATCTGGGAGAGTTCACGCTTTAAAGCTTGATCGGCTTTACTCACCTTTTCTTTCGCATCTAAATTCACTTGAATCATGCGTTCATCAAGGTTATCAAGTTGTGCTTTTAAATTAATATTCAAATCATGGGTTTGTTGTAGCTTAATCTTTTGACTCTTTTCAACCTCTTGGTGGTTCTTTTCCACTAAGATATTGAGTGAACGATGAAAGTTATCTAAATTCTCAGCGTAATTCTTGTTAATGACCAGTGATTCTTTGACAAAATGATCTTCAGATGTTTCGTGTTTTTTCTTGATTTTTTGTAATTCAGGATTCATAGAACGCAAAAGAGCAGCCAAAGACTTTTGGATTGGCTGATATTTTTTATCGACGGATAAGAGTTGTTTAAATTCGGCATCTAAGGACTTTATATAGTCCAGTTTTATCATGTCTATCACGTCCTAAAATTATTATAACATAATCAAGGTGATGATTTAAAAAAGCCCTATAAATTATGTTATAATAGAATGTAAAGAGTATAAGTAGGGTGAACATTATGTATGCATACATCGAAGGTAACATCACAGAAATTAAACCGAGTTATGTCGTAATCGAAGCATATGGCGTGGGTTATTTGATCCTCGTTCCCAATCCTTACATGTATCAGGTAGGTGAACACTTGCGTGTCTATACCCATCATTACGTCAGAGAAGATATCAACCATCTCTATGGATTTCGTAGTTTAGCTTCCAAAGAACTCTTTATCAAACTGATTGGTGTGTCTGGGATTGGTCCAAAAAGTGCCTTGTCCTTACTCGCTACTGATCAAATCAATGATATTATTTTAGCGATTGAAGAAGGTAACGTCAAGCATTTAACGAAATTTCCTGGGATTGGTGTCAAAAGTGCACAACAGATTATCTTAGATCTTAAAGGAAAACTGGTGGATGCTGAAGAAGAACTCCTTCCAACCCATACCAATGATGTTGAAGATGCCCTTCATGCGCTTGGTTACAATAGCACAGAAATTCGAAAGGTCATGAAAAAACTCGATCAGGATCAACCTGTGGAAGTCATGATCAAACAAGCCTTACAACTTTTAATCAAATAGGTGAATGACATGGACAAAGAGCGCATTATTACGGCGATGTCCCTCAAAGAAGATGAAGATCAGAGTTTAAGACCACAACGATTAGATCAATATATCGGTCAAGAAGACATTAAAGAAATGCTTGATGTCTATATCAAAGCCGCATTGAAGAGAAAAGAAGCCCTCGATCATATCTTGCTTTATGGACCTCCAGGTTTAGGAAAAACAACATTAGCTCAAATCATTGCCAATGAACTTGGCGTTCAAATTAAAATCACATCCGGACCCGCAATTGAACGAAGTGGTGATCTCGCGGCTGTTTTAAGTTCGCTCAATCCAGGAGATGTCTTGTTTATTGATGAAATTCACCGTCTTCCTCGCTTTGTTGAAGAAGTACTCTACGCAGCGATGGAAGATTATGTGCTTGATATCGTCATTGGTAAAGACCATGATTCACGATCAATTCGCATTGATTTGCCACCTTTTACCTTAATTGGTGCAACCACCCGCTTTGGTGACTTATCTGCACCGTTAAGAGATCGTTTTGGTGTCGTGATGCGTTTATCGTATTATGGTGTAGACGATTTAAAGAAGATTGTCGAAAGAACCTCTCGTGTCTACCAAAACCCGATTGCCGAAGATGCAGTAATTTCTCTTGCGAAACGCAGTCGTGGAACACCTCGAATCGCGAATCGTCTCTTTCGTCGTGTCCGAGATTTCGCAGAAATCATCGGGGATGGTAACATCACAGATCAAATAACGAATCATGCTTTAACGAAACTGGGTATTGATCATAATGGACTTGACCATACCGATTATCGTTACCTTCGAACCATCATCGAAAAGTTTGGTGGTGGACCGGTAGGGATCGAATCGATTTCCGCGTCTATCAGCGAAGAAATGACCACCGTTGAAGATGTTTATGAACCTTATCTATTGATGGAAGGTTATGTCAAACGGACCTCAAGAGGTCGCGTCGCGACACAAAAAGCCTATGAAACATTAGGGATTAAATATTACAAAGGATTATTTGATGATGAAATTAAGTGATTTTGATTTCCATTTACCCAAAGAAAGTATTGCCCAGCATCCCTCAGATAAACGTGATCATTCACGCTTACTCATCTTGGATAAAGCCACAAAGACCTTAGAGCATCAGATGTTTTATGACATCTATGATGAATTGACCCCAAATGATGTGCTCGTGATCAATGACACGAAAGTCATTCCAGCGCGTCTACTTGGCATTAAAGAGAAAACGGATGCGACGATAGAAATTCTTTTACTTAAAGAAGTCTCTCCCCATCACTGGGAAGCGATGACCAAACCCGCAAGACGCGTTAAAGTTGGAACGAAAATTCATTTTTCTGATCTGCTTATCGCGGAATGCAT
>JBBIMC010000219.1:0-2586 GCA_037444605.1 Mycoplasmatota bacterium
AGGAGACACAAATCGGGTCTTCTTATAGATATCCTTGCCACGTATGCCTTCGAGTTTCACAAATTGATAAATGATGAAAGGTGGCTTTTCAATGATTGGTTCTTGATTGATTTTTTCTTTTCTCACAGACATCATTCCCCTACAGTAAGTTCTTCTTTAACATCTTTTTTCAAATCATCATAGATGGCATCAACATTCATATCGATGGATTTTTCTGCATTAAACACTTTCTTTGAGTAAATTTTATACGTCTCTTCACCGGTGATTTTAATGAGTGCTACACCAATTTGGATTGAGATGAGCTTTAACGCAATCTCTTTGCTAAACCGACGAATCCAATAGACTGGATTCACTGCGTTAAGGATAGCTCCAGCTGCTTTCGTAATTCCAGAATATTTTTTAGCCGTCTTAACGATGACATTGCTTTCAAACTTGGTCTTTACTTCATTCATTTCCACAATCTTGGCAAGTGTCCATCCACGTGTAAGTTTTAAGATTTTTGATGAATTCATTAATTCTTGGAAACGGTCAGTAATATAATGATTGAGCAACATGGTTTCATCTAGAGTGAGCTCAAGATAAGGATACTTGGATTTCGGATAAAACTTTTTGGCAATATCCACGGACAATTCACGATTCACCTCTAAGAGATGTTTCCCAAATCCAGCGGCTTCTCTCGCTTCACTGTCTTTAAAAAGGATGATCGCGTCTTGAATGAGCCATTTGATTTCTTCCTCATCAATATCTTGTTCATCAGCGTGTCTAAGTTTGAGGCCTTTATTCATACTTCTCAAAATTGCATAAACGTAAATCATGAACAAAAGTAAAAATCCGAAGCTTATGCCTAGGAAAAAACTGATGAGTGTCGATAAATCAAGTCGGATGGGTCCTAAGGTAAGAAATACACTGAGCATGGATAATCCTCCTAATGAATATTATATCACGATGTCCATCTCAAATGAGAAAAATCCTTTTTCTATAAAAAAGGAGCACTTTGGCTCCTTCAATTTAGTCTACTACGATTTCGTTATAAAATGTATAGACAATAATCGATGCAATCGTCTCACCATTATTTAAACTGACATCCAGTGAATCGATATAGTAAATACGATCCATATCAATCATCAACTCAATAAAATCTGTAATATGTGTCGGGTCATCGGTCGTTATATCAAACCGAATTTCAATATATCGCACCGTGTTGGGTAAATTTTGATCAAAGGGATTATTGACTTCAAGATCTACTTCATAACGATATTCAGCCGCTGTTGACATCCCAGATGCGTGTTTTAAGTAGAGGAACTCATTTTCCAACTCCAGCAAGGTGACTTCTGTTGGAAATGCGGTAATGATATCACCGATCGGATGGAACGTCTCTTCTTGTTCAGTCTCCAACAAATGATTGAGTTGGCGATCCAATATCAGTTCATCTGCTTGTAATGATTCAAGTCGATCTGTCTGAACACCAATCATCCATGTTCTTACAGCAAAGATAATCGCGAATAAGAAGACAATGACATAGATGGTCTTAACTTGGTTAATCTTTTTACCAAAAACGTTAACTTTACGCATAATGAACGATCACCTCCATCATTAAATCATCAATCATGAAGGTTGATGGTGCATCGGTGATAAATCGCATGTCAGTTTTTACATCAACAATGCCATGTGCTTCATAGATAGCAAGCACACTATTATTAAGGTCATAAAGTGAATTCGAGGTAATCACTAAGGTTATGGTTTGTTCACTCCGGTTGATGGCATAATTGATCAAATCCACAGAAGGTGATAGCTGAGCCTCCATCGCCATGACGTAATCGAGAACAAATGGTTCTTGATCCATAAGAAAATCATAGGTTTCACTATGCGATCTTTCCGTCGAACTCATCTCATTCTCGGGAATCATGTCTAATAAGATTGATTCGATTTGGGCAGAGAGAATATTATTCAACTGAGTTTGATTGATGATATCTTCACGCATGGTAGCAAACGGAATGTAGATGAGTAAAATCACTGTAAATATCGCAAAGGTCAACACATTTAGGTAACCAAACCAAACATTGAGTTGATGCACGCGATCAAGATCGAATGGTACATCTTTAAATTCTTCAAGTTCCTTCACTCGTGGTATAGAACCCAAGTAAGCCATTTCAACCACCTTTGAGGTGTGAAATGAGGTAAGATTGGGTTCATCAATATCCACAATCTGATACGAGTGGTTGGTTAGTTTTGTCGTTAATTTATCGCTAAGAATCTTCTTAGGAATGTCTTCGGATAAATTAAAGAATGCAATGTGTTCTACGGTTGCCTTTCCCTTGTTGATATTATATTTATAGTAATTGATAACCCGTTCAATCAGGCTTTCCATCATGTCATAATACTGACTTGATGATTCTTCTGAATCTTCAATCATAGAGAATACCGGGAATCCATGTTGAAGAATCTTTATCATAATCATTCGATCATGCAAAGTAACCATCATCAGATGATCATATCGCTTATTATCCTTTAAAAGATAATAATTATAGAGGTCAGCAGCTGGAAGATTAAAACGGGTATTTTTGATACCTAATCTTTCAAATACAT
>JBBIMC010000220.1:0-2583 GCA_037444605.1 Mycoplasmatota bacterium
TCATCTTAGCGGGTACGCTAATCTACGAACTTATTGGTCCAGTCATCACCAAGATTGCCTTAAAGAAAGCTGGAGAAATTTCCATCGAAGCATAACACATAAAACCATAAAAACACTGTTCGCAGTGTTTTTTTTGTTTGCTTTCTTAATACTTTCTTACAAATAAGTAAAAATGTAAGCATTTATCTTAAATATGCTTTAAATATAAGATATTATGTTCACGGGTGAAATAATGAAACTGTCAAAAGCACTACTAAAAACCATGTATCCTACCATGTCAGCAATCCAAAAACAATATCCAGATCATCTCTTATTTCTTGTGGGTGAAGTGGGTTATATGACGAAGAAAAAACTATCCATTATGAAGATGACCTTTTCCACAGGTGAATCCCATGAACTCTATCCATTGACTTCACATTCGATCTTTGATCGCTTCTTAGGTTATCTTGTGGTTGATAACGAATCGATCGTTAAGGTTTATAAATCAATCATTCCAAAGTCGTGGCGATCGATGTTCCGATTTGATCAATTGTTTTATATTAAACATCATGCGAAACTTAATCAACGTATGCAACGCGAACTTTCATGGTTCTATGTTCCTCGAAAAGTGAATACAAGATAACAAAAACTCCAGGACTGGAGTTTTTTTGTTGTTAATGATTAACATGATTTAACTTTTAAATTTGTGGTAATGATGATTGTTAGAGTGGGCTCTTATCCTCACATCAGAGAAGCGAATCCTCTTAAGAGAATTTGTGTCATGCGGTAGAAGATGTTATGTGAAGAATACGTCTTAATCATTTCTGATTGTTCGATGGTTTGTTCAAAGAATTGTTTCATTTCGTGAATGGATGGTGACTGATAAAGATAGACGCTTTGCTCGAAATGAAGATAAAGACTTCTAAAATCAAGATTACATGTTCCGATCATCGCGTGTATTTGATCGACGATCATCATCTTTGAATGGATAAATCCTGGCGTATAACGATAGATCTCAACACCCGCTTCGACAAGTTCAGGGACGTAAGTCTCGGTCACCATGAAGACGAGTCGTTTATCTGGAACATAAGGGATGATGATTCTAACCTTTACCCCTGATTTAGCGGCAAGTTTTAAGGCGGTTGATAACTCATTATCGATAATAAGATAAGGGGTGGTAATATCAATGGAATGCTTCGCTTCTTGGATTAAGGATAGATAACTATCTTTTGAGACGAGTTCACGATCGAGTGGGGCGTCACTAAAGGGGATAATGAGTCCTTCAGAAAGCTCGAAAGCATTCCCTCGATAAGATGGATAATCTACCTCTTTTCCTGTTTGAAAGCGGACATTTTCTAAGAAACTTAAGGTCAGTGTCCAGACCGCATCCCCTTGAAGGCGAATACCCGCATCAAGCCAATGGCCAAAGGGTGAGATGCGGTTGATGTATTCATCACCGATATTGATGCCTCCTGTGTAACCAATAACGCCATCAATAACGACGATCTTACGGTGATCACGATAATTCATGGCGAAATTTAAATGCAGTCGCATCGGATTAAACGGAATCGCTTGAATCCCGTAGGATTTAAGTGTATGAGGATAACGATAAGGAAGGTTGGCGGATCCAAAGTCATCATAGATCAAGATGACTTCAACCCCCTCTTTAACCTTTTCTTTGAGAACGTTTAAGATTTGATCCCACATCCAACCGGGATTGATGATAAAAAACTCAAGAAAGATATAACGTTTCGCATTTTTTAGGTCTTTAAGCATTACATCAAACATCACTTCACCTAATGGAAGAAAGGTCGTTTTTGTGTGGGTGTAATGAGGCCAGCGTTGTCTAAGTAGATAACGTGGAATCTTATCATGGGATGATTCAGGAATGTCTTTAATCCAAGATTTACGTTCTTGATCAATCAGTTTAAAGCGTTTGAGTACTTTGGCGGAAAAGTTTTGTTGCCGGTAAAACAGATAAAAGATCCCACCAAAAAGGGGAAAGATTAAGATAGGGACAATCCACGTCAATTTATAAATTGGATTTTCTTCCTTATAGATCAGATAGATGACGATGATGACCGATAGTGCATAATTGATGGTTTGAATATAGGCATATTGGGATAAAAAATTGATCAGCCAAAAGAAGAAGATGATCTGAAGGAGTAAAAGCATCATAATGACGGATGTTCGGCTTAAAATCATTATTAAAAAAAATTTCATACCGTCACCTCCTTGATGAAGACGAGGTTTTTTTGATCGGATAATGATGGATCATAATGATAGTCATGTATCGAAATCGATTTTATCTGATCAATGGTATCAATCTGATGAATGAGTAAATGACGTGCAAATAGCCCTCGCATGGTTTTGACCATCATGGAGATTTGCTTGAACTCATTATTTTTCCGTTCGTAAAAATGAATCGTCACATACTTAATGGCATCATCTAACACCATTTCATATTCTTTGGATGAAAGATTGATGATGAGGTCCTCTTTATGGTGTTCCAAAAGATAAGATTTGATCTTAGGTTTCCAGTAATGATAAAGATTTTTAATCGTCTTATCTTGCATCTCAAGACGATAAAGATTGATGCCATCA
>JBBIMC010000221.1:0-2507 GCA_037444605.1 Mycoplasmatota bacterium
CGTAACTTTAAAGCGGGACGAAAGATTGGTTTAGGGATGTCACTTGATGAGGTTTATGCGACGGAAGCTCAAACGATTGAAGGAATTCGTACGATTGAAGCCATGCATCAATTGTCTCTTAAACACAAAGTTGAACTTCCTATGATTAATACAGCATACGAAATTATTTTCCATGGTCTGCCAGTTGAAGAGGGCTTGCAGAAATTATTATCACGCGATTTAAAAAGCGAAGATTTTTAATATGTAATTAAATGGGGGGGGAAACCATGAATCAAACTCAAGAATCGAGACTAGAGAAACTAAAGGCATCATACGTATACAAACGAGATCAATCGTTCTTTACTTTAGGCTTATTCTTTTTTCTACTAGGTCTTTTTGGTGCTTATTTTTCATTGCAAAATCGATCAAGCCTGGTTTTATTTATCTTCATTTTATCGATTGGGTTGTTTTTATCAATTTCATTTTTAATCAGTTTGAAACATATGAAAAATTTAGCTTTCAATGGAAAAATTTACCTCGCAAGATATCGAGATACGATCATCGTTCCTTATGAAAGAGCGTATCAATTTGAGTTAGAATACATGGATGATTCTCAACAATTAACCCGAATATTGACACATAAAATCTATATCATCGATGATCCAAATCGAATGAAGTCACCCTATTATTATATTCTCGTCGACCCTAAGAAGAATACAGCCATCATCATTGAACTCATCAACGATCATGACATTATATTTGATTCAACAGATGCATAATTTCAATTTTTCGTTGAATGAAACATACGAATAAAGAAGTGGTGAGGAGTAAGATTTACGCCAAGTGATCAAGATTTTTCTTTTTATACATCTTATAATAAGGATAATACGTCAAGTGTTGATTCATAGGATTGATAGATCTCAATATAAGGTTTATCAGTATAAATTGCTTTATAAAGCCATTCTTTTTCAATAAAATATAGGTATTTGTTTGCAATATCGTCAATTTTTTGATACAATGGTATCACTAAAGAAGGAGGATAAAACATGAACAAAACAGAATTAATTGCAGTTGTCGCTAACCGTGCACAAGTGACACAAAAAGTTGCTGAAGACGTATTACAAGCATTCACAGATACAGTCTCCGAAACGCTCGGTAGACGCGGCGAAAAAGTCGTTGTCACTGGATTTGGAACATTCGAAGTAAGAAACCGTGTGAAGAGAACCGGTAAAAACCCAAGAACAGGTGAGCTTATTACCGTTCCTGAACAAAAATCTCCTGCATTTAGAGCAGGTAAGCTCCTCAAGGAAGCTGTCAAGTAATTGTTTGACGTCAAAGGCATCTTAAAAAAGGTGCTTTTTTTCTTGATAAATGGCTCTAAATCCCCATTTATCCACAAAAGTTGTGGGAAATGTTGACAAATCCACATGTTAAAATAAAAGTGGAAGGTGGTGTAATGATGAGTATTTTCATGAAAGCCGCAGAAAACGATCTTGAGTTTGTTAAATTAAATTTCACTCACTTAGAAATGGTGGATGAACGTAAAAAAAGTCTTTTACATTATGCCGTATTAGGATCAGCTATGGATGTGATTCACTATCTACTCGATATGGATATTAACGTCAATCTTGTTGATGAACATGGAGAAACAGCTCTATTTGATTGTGCAAGAAAAGGTAAACTTGACATTGCTAAACTATTGTTAACCAAATTTGCCAATGTCAATCTTGAAAATCGAATTGGTGAACTTCCGATTCATCTTGCTGCATTTAAAGGCAATATGGATATGATCAAGTTGTTGATTGAATCAGGATCTTTCTTGAATAAGAAGACTCAAGAAGATCGCCTACCTGTTCATTATGCTATTGCAGGTGGTCGCGTGGATGTTGTTCCATTCCTACTCAAAGAATCCAAACAGTCTTGGTTTATGAAAGATACGTATGGAAATACATTACTACATCATGCAGCAAAAACATCCAATGTTCAAATGCTTGATTTACTTTTGAACCAGAATTTAGATCCCAATGCCTTGAACTCTCAATTTGAAACCCCGATTTTTAATGCGGTTCGTTTTGGTACGATTGAAACCTTGCGCCTACTATTAGCAAGTGATGCTTATGTAGATATCCACAATCGTCGTTTTGAAACTCCAGTCGATACAGCGATGATTTTTGATAAACAAGATGTTATAAAATATCTTCAAGAATATATGGCAACGCCGAAGTATGAACGCCTTGTTCAGAAACAAGCCCTTTCGATCGCAGTGTTAAATCGAGATCATGTCTATCTTAGAAAGCTCATCGAAAAAGCAACACCTATGAAAAAAGATCGTTTACAAAAAACAGCTCTTGATTACGCAAAAGAATATAACCTAGGATTATGCGTAAACTTACTCAGGGATGTAGAAGTGAACGGAAGTAATTAATTAAAGAACAAACCTACCACTGACACTGTTCGTTTAAAACCTCCTTGTTTTTCATTCTAACAAAAAGAGACTAGAACTTAATGAGGTTCTAGTTTTTTTGTTA
>JBBIMC010000222.1:0-2489 GCA_037444605.1 Mycoplasmatota bacterium
TGAAGCGTTAGACCATGCGAAAGCAGCGGATGTCCCCATCGTGGTTGCCGTCAATAAAATGGACCGTCCCTCTGCAAATCCAGACCGTGTCATGACAGAATTATCCGAACATGGACTCATTCCAGAAGCATGGGGTGGGAAAACACCTTTTGTTCAAGTCTCTGCATTAAAGAAGATGGGAATTGATGAGCTTCTTGATGTGATTCAGCTCATTGCTGATATCGAAGAATTTAAGGCTAATCCTAAACGGTTAGCCAAAGGTACAGTCATTGAGGCTTCCCTAGACAAGGGAAGGGGTGCGGTAGCAACCCTCATTATTGAAACCGGAACTCTCCATATCGGAGATTACATCGTCGTAGGCAATACCT
Organism: Mycoplasmatota bacterium; assembly: GCA_037444605.1. Lineage (GTDB taxonomy): Bacteria > Bacillota_I > Bacilli_A > Acholeplasmatales > Acholeplasmataceae > Peloplasma. The sequence goes on from JBBIMC010000222.1 coordinate 369, forward strand.
ATGGTAAAGTGCGGACGATGAATGATGACTTAAAGCGTCGTTATCAACAAGCAGTACCCTCACAACCCATTGAGATTACTGGGTTAAACGAAGTACCTCAAGCAGGGGATGTCTTCATGGCATTTACCGATGAAAGAATCACCCGTGACATCGCTTCTTCAAGACAGTCAAGAGTTAGAGAACAAGAAGCGAAAACCATGAAAAAAGCCTCATTGGATAAGATGTTTGGCGATATTGAATCGACTGAAAAAGAATTAAACATCATCATCAAAGGCGATGTTCAAGGATCGATTGAAGCGCTCAAAGGTCTCTTAGAAAAAATTGATGTCGAAGGCTTCCATGTGAACGTCGTACGTTCATCTGTGGGGGCAATCACAGAAAATGATATCACCTTAGCGAATGCGTCTCATGCGATCGTCATCGGATTCAATGTAAGACCTACCGCTGCTGTCAAATCGGTTGCGGATCAACAGGGTGTTGAAATTCGTTTATACAACATCATTTATCGCGTCCAAGAAGATATCGAAGCTGCCCTTAAGGGTATGTTAGAGCCAACCTTTGAAGAAATCGTCACCGGTCAAGCTGAAGTCAGAGAAACCTTCAAAATTTCTAAAGTGGGTACGATTGCTGGATGTTATGTGACCGATGGTGTCATTAGACGTGATGCTTTAGTAAGAATCATCCGTGATGGTATTGTGGTTTATGAAGGCAAACTTGCTTCATTAAAACGCTTTAAAGATGATGCAAAAGAAGTTAAAAATGGTTATGAATGTGGACTTTCGATTGAAAACTACAATGACCTCAAGGTCGGGGATGTCATCGAAGCTTCACAGATGAAGGAAGTCGAGGTGGATTAGTATGTCGATTACGACTGACCGTCTTGCAAGTTTGATTCAAAGAGAACTTGCTCCCATTGTGAATTTAGAAGTGAAAGATAAGAGCTTTGGTTATATCAATTTAACCGAAGTGAAAGTCACGAAAGATTTATCCTTTTCAACGATTTATTACACGATCTTATCCGATGATCCTAAAGTGATTGAACGCGCGAAAAAAGCGCTTGAGGATGCGAAGGTTCAAATTCGGATGGAGTTAGCGAAAAAGATTAAAAACACGAGAAAGATTCCCGATCTCATCTTTAAATACGATGAAGCGCTCGCTTATGGGAACCATATCGACAAGATTCTTAAAACAATAAAGTAACTTCGGTTACTTTTTTTGTCCGTTTTGGATGGTATAATGAAGAAGGGTGAAGTCCATGATTGCCGAAATCGTCATCGATATAAAACATCAAGATGTCAATCAAACCTATGATTATCGTATTCCTCAATCCTTTGAGGATTTTTTGACACGTGGCATGCGAGTGATGGTCCCCTTTGGTTCGATGACGCGTTTGGGTTTTGTGGTTAATATAAAAGAGAGTAGTGATCTTGCTGAAAAAGAAATCTTGAGTATTCTCGATACGACACCTACGATTGATGAAGAACTTTTTGAGCTAATCGATCATATGACTCTACACAGTCCATCTTTGATGAGTTCACTTTTTCAAGAAGTGATTCCTGATGTATGTTTGGTTTCTTATCAAAAAGTAGTGACTGTATTAGAACCAAGTGAATTACCTGAAGATTTAAAGCCTTTCTTTAATACCAAAGGGATCTGGAAATTAAAACAAAAAGATCAGATCTATTATCCACGTCTCAAACGACTTCATGATAAGAAAGTCATTCGTCTAGAAACAAAATTCCGCGAAAACAAAACTGAAAAATGGGAAACCTATTACACCTATAATCCTTTCCATCACTATCCAAAAATCGATCGTTATGAATGGATTTTATCCCGTTTTAAAGAGGAAGTCACCCAAAAAAGAACGACATTAATCGAAGAAGGCATTTCACCATCGACGCTTTCAACATTGTGCAAACACCAGGTGCTTCGTGAAGGTCGAAAAGAAGTCGCTAGAGAAATAAAAATCCCTAGACTTAATCATAAAGAGATCACATTGAGTGATGAACAAAATCAAGCGATTGAAACGGTCAAAGGATCATTGGAAAAAGAGAACGAATTCTTGCTTAAAGGTATTACAGGCTCAGGGAAAACTGAAGTTTATCTTCAATTGATGAAGCA
>JBBIMC010000223.1:0-1888 GCA_037444605.1 Mycoplasmatota bacterium
GTCCCTTCTTCTTTCTTTTGTTGAAGGTATTTTTTCACAAAAGCTGTGTAGTCAATGGTATTTGTGAAACGTTTTGAGGTATCATCAGTTTCTCTAACCTGAATTAAATACATCTTAATATTGTTCTTCAAAAATAGATAATAGGTATGTACGAAAATTTCAATGTCTTTCTTGACGTCATTCGTAATTTCATGTGAAATCTTATCTACAATGTACCCTTCAAAAGCATGGTGATGGATCACTGCTTGTAAAAGATTTGACTTACTTTTGAATTGTCTAAAAACGGTCAATTCATTGACACCTGCAGTGTCTGCAATTTTCTTTGTCGATGTGTTGGCGTAACCATATTCAGAGAATAATTTGGTTGCTGCCAATAATATCTTTTTTTCTGTTTCTTTCATGGTGTACCTCTTTAATGGTTGTTATTATAATTCATTAATCTAATTATAGCACTTATAGGATGGATTGGTCGTGCTTCCTGACAGATACGAAAAATATGGCTTTGATCTGTCTTGATACGACATGATCTGTAACACCGAAAAATTTCGTTATTAATAAATATATAAGCATTTTTTTGCATTGCAGCGAGATTAAAGACTTCCCTTTTATTCATCTTTTGCTAGTTATAAAATATAAAATTACGCTCGACAAATTCAGCTAGTGATTGATTGACGTGTGCTTGTTCTGCAAACACTGCCCATTTTTTTATAGCGTATTTTACTTCATCGATAATTGTTCTTGCCTCATCGGACTTGATTTTCATGTGCTGTGCACATTTCAATAAGTCATCCATAGTAAAATCTTGGTCTTTTCCGTTGATGGTCATTTGGTGTCTTGAAGTCCATCTTCCTTCGGGATTGTAAGCGTATGTTACATCATATGCAGGAGAAAGTGACCATTTCCCGTTTTTATCCATCAAAAATGAAATGTTTTTAACATGGTCATCCTGATTTCTTGCCATCACATTGAAAACCATTCTTCTGAAAAACTGTTTGTTTTCACTTAATCGAATACCCATGGCATACATCATGTCTGTGACGCGTTCGTAACTCATTAATCCTGGTTCATCGTAATCGATATGCGCAAGCGCACCTACCGTTTGCATATGCATTTTCTCCATGGAACCATTCGAACTCACGATTCTATCAAACCTTTTTGTCATAAAATGGTAGAGACCATCTTTTTGTAACAATCTAGATTCGCTCATGTTTATTTTCGCAGCCGTCGCCATCAAATAATAGGCATATTCTAGTCGTGTAAAAGATGTTTCTTCTTGTTGATTAACACCATCCAGTTTTAATAACCAATAGGTAAAGCCTGGGCCAGCATCGATTTGTCCAGACTTTATAATGCCAGTTGTCTCATTGTATGCTATTATCGCTTTTGCTCTAGCACCACCAGCGGATGTTCCGACTTTTAAGATATCCTTGAGTTCATCTGCTTCTTTAACTGCGACGCCTTCTTTTTGATTCAGTATTTCATTACTGAGTTTGATAAGATTGGCAATTTCTATTTCTTCTATTTGATTAAAATCACCTTGTTTACTAGGAACAAACTCAAGTGCACCCATACCTCTTTTACCTACATAACATAGTCGTTCGATGATGTTAAAAGAGTCTAATGTTCTATTTTGTGAAGTTAGCCAAGCATTGATGATTTTATTACCATATTTGTCTGGTAGAGAATCTGACAACAGTCCAGGCAGACCTTTAAATGTTTTCAATGGCAAATTTCTAAACTGGAATATTTCACTAGAAAGTGGCATCATGATCGGTGACAGTTGTATGCCGCTGGTTATGAATGCATCATCATACTTAAAGTATACATAAGGTGATTCATCACTCATCGAAACAGCACCAATTCTTTTTCCCCACAACATCACCTCAGC
>JBBIMC010000223.1:1898-2484 GCA_037444605.1 Mycoplasmatota bacterium
GTCATGATTATTCCTCCCATTTCCAAGATTTGTTGTTATTCACGCGTTTTCGATAAACTCTTTTTTTACTTTGTCCTAACGTTAGAACTTCAAATGGATTGATCATTTTCTCAGGAAATGCACCATCAAATGCTTCTATGAGTCTTAATACCCTTAGAATTGAAATCATATTGTCCAATGAAATATTTTCACCATTTTCAAATCCACTGATTGTTCTTAAAGAAACGCCAGAATCATGAGCTACATCGCTTTGTGTCATATTTAAAGCAATTCTTCGTGCCTTTATTCTTTTACCTATTTCGTCAATAATTTGGCTATTTGTCGCAAATCCTTGAATTTTCATATCTATCACCTGTTACTATTATATATCATATTTCGTTAATTAGCAATTTAATGCGTATAAAATGCCATAATTATATTTAATCAGCAATTTTTTGCGTATTTAATTAATGTAAATAACATCATTTTGTGAATCAATCATTCATACTTAGCCATCAGGGATAAATTACATAAAATATCGTAACTAACCGCGTGTTAAGGCGGCTCAAAATTAATGACGGTTTGTTGTATACATGATTCCCCCTTT
>JBBIMC010000224.1:0-2481 GCA_037444605.1 Mycoplasmatota bacterium
CTAAAGCAACTCAAGTGAATGAGGTGCTGTCCCTTTGGGCAGCACCCTTTCATTCGTGCTTTAGATCTCTTGCTTAGTCAATCACATTCGTGGTTGATTAACCAATGGATAGTTAGAAAGGAGATTCCTATGGCATCGATTAAAATTATGTATTTACCGATTGGTGTACCGACATTTCATATGCCTTCCGCCCAAGCAATGTTTGATCAATCCAAAGCGTTATTATCGACACTTACCGATCAACTTAGCGCACCCGATGAAATGTTATTAAATATTCCCTTATTGGAAGCGTATATTAAGGATCAAGATGCGGATTTAGTGATCGTTCAAAATGTAACGTTCGCGAACTCTGCCTATATGACTTCCATTTTAAAGCACACATCAGCACCTATCCTTCACTGGACATTACGTGAACCCGTGATTGATGGCGGCCGCCTACGATTAAATTCACTCACGGGTGCGTTTTCTGCGGGATATGCGTATCGTCAGATGAGAGATGATCAGATGTTTACCTTAATCGGATCTCCTGATGAAGACCTTGTCAAGAAAACCATCAAGACGTTAGTTTCAGCCATCATCATGAAAAAGAAGATGAGACAAATGAATCTTCTTGTCATCGGTCAAACTCCAGAAGGTTTTGGTTTTGGTCGCGCCCTTGATTTAGATATCGCGAGTGCGTTTGGTGTGAACTTAAAGACCATTGAAGCAAGGGAATTCATGCAAGAAGCACAAAAATTATCAGAACAAGCGATTCAAAAAGAAAGAGAACTCGCTGAATCAAAGATGGTGGGTTTAAAAGAGATTGATGCCACCAATCAAAGAGACTTTGTGAAACTGTTTAAAGCTTATCAAGATTATATTGATAAACACCAGATTCACGCGATTGCATCCCGTTGTTGGCCAGACTTCTTCACTGAATATAAAACACCTGTGTGTGGTGTCTTAGGATTACTCAATGACCGAAAGATTGCTGCTGCATGTGAAGCCGATGCTTATGGTGCTTTATCCATGTACGTCGGTCAAGAACTTTCAGAAACACCGACGTATTTAGGTGATCCTGTCTCGATCAATGAAGAAGAAAACACGATTACGTTCTGGCATTGTGGAACCGCTGCATGCTCATTAGCACGATTAGATACAGGTGCGATGACTGGTGTTCATCCCAACCGCAAGATTGGACCCACGATGGAATTTGGATTAAGAGCGAATAAAGAAACAACACTTTTCCGTATAGGCAGACGTCCTGATGGAACATTTAGATTCTTTATCGCCTCTGGGGAAATTCTTGATAAGCCTCAACAGTTCTTAGGAACCTCTGTGGTCGTTAAAGTCGAACAAGAGGTTCATCCACTTATTGAAGATTTAGTTCAAGATGGTTGGGAACCCCACTTTGTCGTGATTTATGGTGATGTCAAAGAAGAACTCGCCACATTAGGACAATTACTCAAGATTGATACATACATTTACTAGGAGAAGATTATGGAAAACAGACAATTATTAGAACATTATGCGAAGGAGATCAGAAAACTCACTTTACATACGATCGCAACCCTCGGGGTTGGACACATTGGCGGATCCTTATCGATTGCTGATGCACTCGCTGTCCTTTATTTTGATCAGATGAAGATTGACCCCAAAAATCCCAAATGGAGTGAACGTGATCGCTTCGTGTTATCCAAGGGTCATGGTGGACCTGCGGTTTACGCGACACTTGCCTTAAAAGGATATTTCCCAATGGAACTATTGGATACCTTAAATGTCTCAAACACCAATCTTCCCTCACATACCGATATGAATAAAACCATCGGTGTTGATATGACCACAGGATCATTAGGTCAAGGATTCTCGGTAGCGGTCGGTATGGCTGTGGCTGCACAGATGGATCATGCGTCTTATAAGATTTTCACTCTTATTGGCGATGGTGAATCTCAAGAAGGGCAAATTTGGGAAGCTGCTTTATTTGCAGGAAACAGAAAGTTAGATACCCTCATCGCCTTTACCGATTATAACAAGATGCAAATCGATGGTGATGTCAATCAGATCAATGATGTGCATCCCTTAGATAAGAAGTGGGAAGCCTTCAATTGGTACGTTCAAGTCATTGATGGTCATGATGTGATTGCTATTCAAAAAGCGATCATAAATGCGAAAGCCATCAAGGGAAGACCTTCAATGATTATCATGCACACCATCAAAGGGAAAGGTGCTTCCTTCTGTGAAGGTAAAGTAGGATCACATAATATGCCAGTCACCAAAGATATGGCAAAACAAGCCATCGAAGGGTTGGAATAAATCATGGAACTAAGAAATAGACAATTAAGAGATATCTATGTCGACTTACTCATGCATTATGCAGAAAAGTATCCTGAAATCGTCATCGTCGAAGCAGACTTAATGAAGGCGTTAAAGACGACGATGTTTGCCGAAAAATATCCTGAAAGAACCGTAAACGTCGGTGTTCAAGAAGCGAACATGATTGGG
>JBBIMC010000225.1:0-2477 GCA_037444605.1 Mycoplasmatota bacterium
TGCTCCTAAACTTTTATCCATCGATGCTTTAGCTAAGCGTAAAATAAGTAAAATCCCTACCTATGGACTCATACCTGTCACCGTCCCTGGTGCAGTAGCTGGATGGGCTGAATTATCTAAACGATTTGGACAACTGTCCTTAAAGGATGCCCTTCGTCCTGCCATCGATTATGCACGCCATGGCTTTGTTGTACAAAAGACCATTGCACAATCTTGGCAACGCGCAAATCAAATCTATCAAAAAAATCTACAGCATGAAATGTTTTCTCCCTGGTTTGAAACATTCACCAAACATATGGTAACTCCAAAAGAAGGTGAACTTTGGTATCTTAAGGATCACGCCAACACCTTAGAAGAAATTGGTGATACCGTAGGACTTTCGTTTTATCGGGGACGGATTGCTGATCAAATCGATCAATTTTCCCGCCATTTTGATGGTTTTTTGAGAAAAGAGGATCTCGAATCATTTTCTCCTGAATGGGTTGAGCCCATCAAGACCAATTATCGTGGGTATGATGTCTATGAACTGCCACCTAATGGACAAGGCATTGTCGCACTCATGGCACTTAACATATTAGAAAATTTTGCATTCAAAGATAAAGAAATGATCCTCTCCTATCACCGTCAGATGGAAGCGATTAAACTCGCTTTTGCTGATGGGATGAATTATGTCTCGGATCCTAAATTTATGAAAACATCGATACAATCATTGTTATCAAAAAATTACGCATGGAAACGTTCAAGAGAGATCAAAGTCAATGCAGTAGATCCAAAACCAGGACGACCGATTAACTCAGGAACAGTTTACTTTGCTGTTGCTGATCAGGAAGGCAACATGGTCTCGATGATTCAATCCAACTATATGGGATTTGGTTCTGGTATTGTCATCCCTGGGACAGGTATCGCGCTGCATAATCGAGGATTAAACTTTTCTATTGACCCCAAGTCACCCAATGTGGTTTCCCCGGAAAAACGCCCCTATCACACCATTATTCCAGGATTTTTAATGAAAGATCGCATTCCCATTGGCCCATTTGGTGTCATGGGAGGCTATATGCAACCGCAAGGTCATGTCCAAGTGCTAATGAATATCATTGATTTCAACATGAATCCTCAAGAAGCGTTGGATGCACCTCGCTTTATGTGGGTTGAAGGTAAAAAGATTATTGTTGAACCGGATTTTAACCCTAAGATCCTCGAAGGTTTGCAGCGAAAAGGCCACGAGATCAATATAGAATCGAATCTAGGCCATTATGGTCGAGGACAAATCATTTTTAAAGACCCCATTACAGGCATTTATGTGGGGGGAACAGAAAAACGATGTGATGGTACCATCGCATCATATTAATGACATCAGGAGCTTCTTATGTACCCAATTATTGAAAAATATATTCATCGCTTAGTTCAAGAATCCACACCAGAGAAACCACTGTGGAATATTGAACTCATCTTGCAAGGTAAAAAACCCCATTGGAATTATATCGATGGTTGTATGATGATTTCCTTAATCGAACTCTACCACGAAACCAAAGATCCATCCTATATTCAGTTTGTTAAATCCTATATTGATGCATTCATTCATGAAGATGGAAGGATTAAAGGGTATCAATTAGAAAACTACAATCTCGATGACATTTGTGAGAGTCGTGTTCTTTTTGATCTTTATGACCTGTTCCATGAAGAAAAATACCTTAAAGCCATTCATTTTACTTATCAGCATATCCTTCATCAACCAAGGACAGTTGAAGGCAATTTCTGGCATAAACAAATCTATCCAAATCAAGTTTGGCTGGATGGATTATTTATGGCGCAACCCTTTTATACTCGTTATGCAAGTCATCAAGGTCGCCTTGATTTCTATCATGACATCATCACTCAATTTAAGACGGTTCATGCACGTATGTTTAATCCAAAGGATACGCTCTACTATCATGGGTATGATGCATCAAAAACGATTTTTTGGGCAAATCCAGACACAGGCACTTCATCCAATTATTGGTTGCGTGCGATGGGTTGGTATATTGTCGCATTGGTAGATGTCTATAGTTATATGGATTCTGAGTATCAAGAAAAAGCTATCCTGGTCAGTTATTTATCAGAACTTGTCGATGGATTGCTTAAATATCAAGATCCTAGTTCAAACATGTTTTATCAAGTCGTCAATTTATGCCATCAAGAAGGCAACTATTTGGAAACCTCAGGTTCAGCATTAATCAGTTATGCGATCTTAAAAGGTGTACGATTAGGTATGCTTCCCAAAAAGTATCTCATGGTGGGTTTAGCTATTTTTGACGGCATTGTAAAGCGAAATCTCAAAGAAAAAGATGGACAGTTACATCTCGAATCCATCTGTTTGGTTGCCGGTCTTGGTCCTGAAAATAACGTAAGACGTGATGGCAGTTATGCATATTATATCTCTGAGCCTATCGTTAGCAACGATGCGAAAGGCGTGGGTCCTCTGATTATGGCTTACACGG
>JBBIMC010000226.1:0-1458 GCA_037444605.1 Mycoplasmatota bacterium
GCTTTAAGTAAGATTTTAGCAGCATGCTTGGTCATGTTCCATACCCCTTTTAGATTGGTATTGATGACACGATCAAATTGTTCTTCTGTCATACGAAGGAGTAGTGCATCATCGGTGATCCCTGCATTGTTCACCAGAATATTGAGAGTTCCAAATGTTTGAACGGTGGTTTGTACCAGGCGTTCTGCATCTTGATATTTGGAAATATCCGCTTGGACAGCTAGCGCCTGACCACCAAAACCTTCAATCTCTTCAACGAGAAGTTTTGCCTGCTCTGCGCTTCGGTTATAATTAACCACCACTTTAGCACCTGCTTTAGCGAGAACAAAAGAAATTGTCTTGCCTATGCCCTGTGCTCCTCCGGTGACAATCACCACTTTATTGGTTAAATCCATGAGTATTTAGCCATCCTTTCACGTCTTCGAGTTCACTTAGATGATCTAAATGAAAGACTTCGAGACTATTATCTATTTTTTTGATAAGTCCTGTCAAGACTGAGCCTGGACCGATTTCTAAAAAGTGTGTAAATCCATCCTCTTTCATCTTGAGAATCGAGTTTTCGAATTCAACGGGTGATTGAATCTGTTTCACCATTAAAGATTTGAGTTCATCATCCTTTAAAGGTTGTGCATTCACATTCATGTAAATGGGCAACTTAGCAGGTCGAAAATCATAATTCTTGAGATGATTTTCAAGCGCTTCACCAGCTTTTGCCATAAGGGGTGAATGAAATGCCCCTGATACCTGCAAGGGAATAGCTCGTTTCGCTCCTTTTTGTTTGCACAAATCAACGGCGAGGAGAACACCTTCTTTAGAACCGCTAATGACCGTTTGGATAGGTGAGTTGAAATTGACTGCCCATACTGGTGCTGTCATACTAGCTTCTTTGCACACTTGTTCTACTTCATCACGCTTCAGTCCTAAAATCGCTGCCATCCCGCCCTCAGTTTCACTCGCAGACTGCATCATCGCATATGCCCGAAACTGAATAAGTGCTAAGGCATCTTGAAAACCATAGATACCTGAAGCATAAAGTGCTGTATACTCGCCTAAACTAAAGCCCAAGAGACCTTCTGGCAAGACACCTAAACGCTTGAATGCCTCATAACCCAAAGCTGAAGATAAAAAGACGAGGGGTTGGGTGAATTCGGTCTGATGAATTTTGCCTTCTGCATCATTTAGGATATCACGAACATGATAGCCTAGTTGTTGATCGGCTATGTGTTCTTTATCAGGAAAATGGTCAAGATAATCTGTTCCCATTCCTAAATACTGACTTCCTTGACCAGCAAAAACCAATGCTAATTTCGCCATGAGGTGTCCTCACTATAATTGGAGGATGGCGCTACCCCATGTAAAGCCACCACCAAAGCCTACGAGTAAAATCTTTTGACCTTTGATTTCATTTTGATCAAAATATTCAGCAATTGTTAAAGGAATACTTGCTGCAGAGGTATT
>JBBIMC010000226.1:1493-2409 GCA_037444605.1 Mycoplasmatota bacterium
TCCATAGGGATTCCCATCGATTTAGACACAGATTGAATGATACGTTCATTCGCTTGATGAGGAATGATCATATCGATGTCTAAAATATCAAGTTTTGCATCATCAAGTACTTTGTTGATGGCTTGTTCCATCGCATCAACCGCAAACTGATACACTTTCTTGCCATCCATCTTGATCTTATTGACCACGGTAAGCGTACTGTTAGTATCACCACGAGCAGCATTAAAGAAAAAGGCATTATGATGTTCATGATACGCAGGTTCAATAATCATGGCACCAGCAGCATCTCCAAAGAGAACACACGTGTTGCGATTGTCAGTGTTTCACCACCAATAACAAGGGCAGCTCTAAAACGTCCCGTCTGAAGCAATGATGCTGCTACTTCAAGACCATAGACAAACCCTGTGCACGCTGCGTTGATATCAAAACTCATCACGTGATGAGTTAACCCCAATTGTGCTTGGATAAAATTCGCGGTTGAGGGTGTCATCTGATCACCGGTGATTGTCGCCATGATAATCAAATCAATTTTATTGACGTCATAATTGACACGTTCAATGGCGTTTTTCGCTGCTTTGGTCGCCATGTCACTCGTAAGTTCATCAACAGCGCGATGACGACGCTTAATGCCTGTTCTTGTGACAATCCATTCATCATTAGTTTCGACAAGTTTTTCTAAATCTTCATTGGTAATAATCGTTTCAGGAACATATTTTCCAGCTGAAACGATTTTGATTTTGCTTGGATTATAATTCATTGCTTTCTCCTTGTTGTTCAATGACAACCCCCATCTTGCGATACTTGGCATAACGTTGCTCAAGGCGCAATTCTGAAGATTCTTTCATTAAATTTTTAAGATGTTTCATCAAACTCTTTTTGAGTTCTTTAATGCCAAAATCAGCATCCACATGTAAAC
>JBBIMC010000227.1:0-2406 GCA_037444605.1 Mycoplasmatota bacterium
GACCTATTTTTTCTTCTCTTGTTAAGGATTTAAGTAATTCTTTCGTATTCATCGTAGTACTCCTTGGCTTGTTTTAGTTTTAATTGATGATGCAAAGCACCTCCACCCTCGTGTCCACCTTCAGGGTAGCGAAAAATGGCTTTTTTTTCTGTGATCGTATCATAGGCTATCTCAAAAAATTCTGCTGGACAGATCTGATCCTTTAACCCTACAGATGCAAAGATAGGGGCTTTAATCATTGGGGCAAAGTGAATGTTGTCGAAATATTGAAGATTAGCAAGTATGTTGTCTTGATCAAGATGATGTTCAGTAATATAATCAGCAATCTCTCTGACTGACCCATGTTTTCCCATCAATCTTCCTTTAAAATGGGTATAACTTGGGACATCAGCAAAGACATAAGAGACATCTTCTAGAGCTGCGAGGGCAATGACGATTCCACCGCCTTGAGACCCACCGTTCAAAATGATGTGTTTTGGGTCCACGTAGGGAAGCGTCTTGACCAAACGGATGAGCTGTAAGCTATCTTGATATACATGCTTTAAATAATATTCTTCGGGATTCATCATCCCTCTTGTCATCAAACGTTGATCACCGCTATGATAGGGATAACGATCTTTGGTCAATCCTTTTTGACCTCTAATATCCAGTGAAACTACGTTATATCCAATCTGGTAATAATCGAGATAGTCTGTTGGTTCTCCTTTATGCCATCCATAACCATGAAAGAAAATCATCGTGGGACGAGGTGCTCCATGATGGATGAGTTCCATCCCGTAAATCATTTCGTTTTTAGCTCCTTGGTAAGAAAACTGTTGGACAAGATCCATGTTTTCTATGTTTAATGTGTTCATCACATGATAACGAAAGGGGATATGATTAAGCTCTTGTTTGGCATGTTGCCAAAAACGGTCAAAATCATCAGGTTTTTTAATTGGAGTTAATCGATCTAGCATGATTCTTTCACCAAAACCTTTCCTTGAGGTCTAAAATTATTCGCCACTTTTTCACCTTTTAAAATATCAATCATCACTTTGGCAACCATATGTCCCCATGCTTTATGGTCGATGGCGATGGTTGTCAATTTAGGTGACATAAGTTGACCTAGTGTGATGTGGTCAAATCCAGCAACAGCGATATCTTCTGGAATTTTGATGTTTGATTCCTTAAGTGCTTGCATTAACCCAATCGCAGATTCATCATTGGCACAAAAGATGAAATCAGGCCAACTTTTTTTCTTTAAGAGTTCTTTTCCAATTTGATAACCACCTTGAATCGTAAAGTCACCTTGATAGTTAGCAAATGGTTCTAAATGATGTTCCTTTAATGCCTTTTCAAAACCGATAAAACGCATACGATTATTAAAGGCATTCTCTGGTCCTGCGACATATGCAAGATGTTGGTAACCTTTTTTGATCATCGCCGTGATTAATTGATAGACCAAATTCTCATTATCGATTAATGAGGTATAGATGTTTTCTTCTTGAATTAAGCGGTCTAAGACAATTAATGGCATGCCATGGGCGGCATAATGCTTTAATACGTCATCTGAAATATGATTATCAAAAACGATAGCACCATCAACCTGACGTTCTAATAACAAGTTCAATGAGGACGTCCCCGAACTGACGATGATATTGAAATCATGTTCTTGTAGAGTTTGACGAATCCCTTCAAGTGTTTCCGAAAAGACGGGACCTGCAAAGGCATAGATAAACACGCCGACATTGTTGGTTTGTCGCTTTTTTAGATTGCGTGCGATGCCATGTGGGTGGTAGCTGAGTTCCTTAGCCGCAGACAGAATCCGAGCTTTTGTCTCTGGATGAACATTGGGCTGATCATTTAAAGCATACGATGCGGTTGAGATGGAAACTCCTGCTAATTTAGCTACATCTTTAATCGTTGGCATAACATTCTCCTTTAGATAATGATCGCTGCATAATAAGGTGGAATGGTCATGTGTTGCGTTAATTTCACAGAGTGATCATTGGATAAAAGAATCTCTTTTATGGGGATATTCACAAAATCAAGCGTGATCGGTTGATCAGAAAATGATCCGATAACAAAAACCGTTTTTTCTTGATAAGTGCGTTTGTAGGCAAATATCTTTGGCTGATTTTCAAAGATTAATTGAAAATCTCCATCATCAAAAACGGGATTTGATTTGCGTAGTTTGATGAGCGCTTGATAATATGGATAAACGCCATCGCTATCTTCTTTATCGATTTTGGCATTAAGTGTTTTATAGTTGGGATTGACCTGAAGCCAAGGTTCGTGTGTGGAAAATCCTGCGTAGGGTTGATCGTTCCACTGAAATGGTGTTCTCGAATTATCGCGGCTTTTTGCATAAATCGAACGCATGATGTCATTTTCTTTCCATCCCTTTTCTTTAAGGATGGTGTAGAT
>JBBIMC010000228.1:0-2149 GCA_037444605.1 Mycoplasmatota bacterium
ATTAGTCTAATATGTCTCTTTTTTTATCGTGTCCGTTTTAATGTAACGGATTCCATCGTGCTTTTTTTTGACGCTTTGAATTATACGAACCAAATAACTTTTTTATTGACGAGAAGTGAAACGATATCTAAAATCCATAACACAGCCCATCCAGCAACAATCCAAATAATACCGAAGATGATCAGTAGAACATCATTTTTTTCTAATCCTTTAAATAGACGATAGAGTCCCCAAGCAATACTATCAATCCCTGGCAAAGCGAGAATGAGTTGAACAATCCAGGGTAGATCATCGATAAACTTTAGATAAGCTTTCATTTTTTAAACCATCCTTTCGTCATTCTATTTTAAGTATACTCCTAAAAATGACATATGTAAATTTAATCCCAACTCAATTCACTTTAACTTATAGTTAATCGGTTGAAAAGTCATTGACAGCGCTTTCATCTTTCGTATATAATGGGTATAGAAACACTACAGAGGCGCGATCTATGGGGTAGGGTGATGTGAGGGAAAGGATATCCATGCATCATCTAAAGGCATATGTCGCCGAAAGCTTAATGATGGTCCAGTCATTAACCTTGATGATTGAGGGTACACCTCCTTCATTGCCATTTTTGATTTAAAATGGAGAGCTGTCCTAAGACAGGTCTCTTATTTTTTTCACGGAGGAAGCTATGATTAGAAAACTTAAGATTGGTGATTTCAGAGAATATAAACGAATCATCACGCAAGACGAAGTGAAACGCTTTGGCGAACTCACAGGTGACATGAACCAAGCCCATTTTGATGAAAACTACTGTGCGAAAACAATCTTTAAAAAACCGATTGTCCATGGCATGCTTGTTGGCTCATTGTTTTCAAAAATCTTTGGTCTTGATTTACCAGGTGAAGGAACGATTTACTGTGGCCAAACATTAAAGTTCTTAAAACCGATTTATCCTGAGATGGTACTGACCGTTAGAGCCACCATCAAAGAGATTATTCTAGAAAAAAACCGTGTTATTTTTACAACCGAAATATTTAATGAAATGAACGAGTGCATGCTCACAGGCGAAGCGATACTCATGCCAAGAAAGGAAGATGATCATGAAGAAACGCACAAGTAAAAATGAATTTATGGCATTATTGAAGGATGGAATGCGCATTATGGTCGGTGGATTTTTGACATGTGGTACTCCAGAAAAACTCATTGACTGGATTGTTGAATCGAATATTAAAGATTTGACAATTATCTGCAATGATGCGGGTTATCCCGAACGAGGTGTTGGGAAACTTCTTTTGAACAATCAAGTGAAGAAGTTGATTGTGACTCACATCGGAACGAATCCCAATGCAGGAAAACTGATGAGTGAAGGAAAAGTTGAAGTCGAACTCATTCCTCAAGGAACTTTTGTTGAACAGATCAGAGCGTATGCGGGTCGTTTGGGTGGCGTTTTATCACCTACTGGGATCCATACACCAGTTGAAGAGGGAAAACAAATCATTGAAATCAAAGGGCAAAAATATATTTTATCCGAACCCATCGGTGCCGATTTAGCGGTTATTAACGCATATAGAGCAGATGCTTATGGCAATTTGATTTATCAAGGTTCATCACGCAACTTTAATCCTACGATGGCCATGGCTGCTGATCAAGTCGTCGTGTTAGTCAAAGAACGTGTTGAAGATATCGATCCCGAAGTTGTGATTACCCCACATCCTTTTGTGGACTATATTGTGGAGGTGTGATCATGGACGCAAAAGATATTATTGCGAAACGTATCGCGAAAGAATTAAAACCAGGAAATTTAGTGAATTTGGGGATTGGTATCCCCACGATGGTTGCTAATTATGTTTCAGAAGACTGTGAAATTTATCTTCAGAGCGAAAACGGCATTGTCGGACTGGGTCCACTTGCAGTGAATGAAGAAGTATGTGTCTATTTAACGAATCCTTCAGGTCAGTTTGCCACGATCAAGCGTCATGCTGCTTTCTTTGACTCTGCCCAATCATTCATTATGATTCGCGGTGGTCATTTAGATGTGACAGTTTTAGGTGCCTTAGAAGTCGATGAAGAAGGTTCTCTCGCCTCTTGGATTATTCCTGGAAAACTCGTCCCAGGTATGGGCGGATCCATGGATTTGGTTGAAGGTGCGAAACGTGTGATC
>JBBIMC010000228.1:2176-2402 GCA_037444605.1 Mycoplasmatota bacterium
ATACCAATAAAGGCATTCCCAAGATCAAAAAGCGTTGTTCACTTCCTTTAACGGGATATAAGAAAGTTGATTTAATCGTTACTGAACTCTGTGTCATTGAAGTGAGAGAAGATGGACTTCATCTCATTGAGCGTCATCCTGAGGTGACCATCGATGAAATCCTTGCTCAAACAGAAGCGACACTTCATATCGGTGATGTGAAACTCATGGAGGTATAAAACATGAA
>JBBIMC010000229.1:0-2378 GCA_037444605.1 Mycoplasmatota bacterium
TCATCAAAGAACTCTAAAGCGACATGTGAGATGACATCGCCGTTGCGAAGATATTCTTTGTTTTCAGCACCAATACGACCACGAACATACCCTTCAAGTGTACGTTTCGCGTCATCGGTCGCAGCAATATTAAATTTCGCACCACTACGTCCACCTACAAAAAGATATTGCATGGCATCGAGTAGTGTGGATTTCCCTGAACCGTTTTCCCCAGATATGAGGGCATTATCTTTAATATCGATGGTTTGATTGGAGAATAAGTGCCAATTGATGAGTTTAATCTTCGTCAGCTTCTTCACCCTCGTCACCTCCTCCAACTAAATATCCTTCAAGTTTTTGAACGACTTCTTTGATCGATTCAAGATTGGTAATGTATAAAATGGTGGGATAAATCTTAATGCGTGCATCATCGTGTAAACCGCGGTCGATATAGTCGATGATGTTATAGTTTCTCAAGAAACTCAATGCAGGCTTAAGTTTATCTTTGGTGATCCGCTTGTTATCAAGGTATCCAATACGTGAAAGTTCTTCATGAATTTCATGCAAGAAAATCTCCACATTTTCATCGAGTGTGACATAATCCTTTTTACGTTGATAAATGATTCTGATAACCAAGATTAAGACGCTTTCTGTTTTTCTTAAGCGCATGTGGTTAAATAGATTATCGTTAGTAATGAAAATAACTTCATCTTCACGCTTGATATTTAATGTAAAGTCGGTCAAGGCAAAAAATGCTTCAAAAGCTTCCTTGAAGGAAAGAATAAAACGATAATCATTGGTATCCCCAGGTTTTTTACGCGTGATGTAATTCACCTGGAAGAGTTTATTGGTGATTCGTGAAAAAATGGCTTTTTCGCCTTCTTTTAAGGTGCCATATTCATCATTGAATTGTTTGAGTGCTTGTGCTTTATTCATCGTTTCACCTCTTTAATTCTGAAATTCTGAAAGACAACAAAATTGTTCTTGACTTCTTTTCCTAAGGGCTCGACATCATAATGCATCCCCACGGATTTGGAATAGAGGAAAATCAAGAGTAGCTTGACATAATCTTCTTGAGTCTCTAGTGGGATACTCGATGCTTCGATCGATTTTTGATCACCTAGTAGATGCTTGACGTGAAGATCAATTTCCTTCTTCCCGTAGATGTTGTTCTTTAAGAGTAATTTGATCTTCTCTTTGCGATAATCCTCAGAGATGAGATCCTCATCAAAGGTAATCTCTTCAGGAACCGTATCAAAACGCATTCTACGCTGATTGTAAAGCGATCCTGTATCTAGGTTTCTCGCCTGAGTTAAGTTGAATAGTTGGGTAAAATCGAAATCCTTTTTGTTAAGGATAATTCGGAATAGTCGGTTGAAGATCCCTTCAATATCATCGGATTGATTGGTAAAGAAAAGGATTTTTGCAGCTGCAGCGCTAATATATTGTTCATTTTTTCTGTCAATAGCTAGGATCAAATGTTCAAGTGCTGCAAACGAATCGGTAATGTATCGCAAATGATCTTCCACGTAATGAAAAGCTTCATTATAGTCTTCAATGCGTTTAATGGTTTGGACTTTAAGTGCCAGTTGATCCATCATGGTTTCATCATTAATAATTCGGTTTACGGTTTCTAAAATAGAGCGCTTATACCGAGGAAGTGAATCAGTGGTTTTTAAGTTGTAGTATGCAGAATCGAAGAAGTTCTGCTTATATTCAACGAGTAGTTTTTCTAGAAGATGTTGTAAGTCATTTTTCGATTGCTTCTTGGTGATGTCATAATAATAGCGATAAATATTGGCTTTAAGTGATTTGAGTTTTCTTAAAATATCTTGGGTTTTTTGATGTGCTTGTTCTAAGACACCAATACCTTCCTCTAGATTAAAGGAAGACAAAAGGGAATACACGGTGAAGATTTCACCTGTATATTCGCTTTGACGATTATTCGCGATATTTTCTAAGAGATCAATGAGTTGAATCGAGTAATCGAAGAGATTAAGAGATGTTTTATAATCCCCAAGTTCTTCTTCACCTAGCCACCCATTTTTCTTGAGTACATTGATGACGTGGATTGCTTTTTGACGTGATGTTCGCGCAGGTTCATCTTCTTCAATATCTTCAAATTCTTCTGAAGGTTGCTCATCAAAATAATCGATGAGACGAGAAATGATAAACTCACGATCCCCCTGAAACGCATCTTCTATCGTATCGATGGAATGATAAATAATAAAGATGCAATCGACATACGTCTTTCTATTCGGGGAGGAGAGCACACTGAAAAAGTTGGGATGTATCGTGTCGAACAGATGTGCCATCGGGTCCTCCTTTATTTTGTAAAAATAAAAAATATGAATGGAATGCATTTGGCAGACCTGTAGATAAAAAATGGGGTGAGCCAA
>JBBIMC010000230.1:0-2378 GCA_037444605.1 Mycoplasmatota bacterium
GGAAAACAGCGGGAGTTTGCAGAGAGATTGGAATATAATGAAAAAATTTGCTCTACTCATTTTAACTTTGTTAACCGTTTTTGGAGTATCTGCCTGTCAAAATGATTCTAGTGCTGATATCGTGACAACGATGTTTACTCAGTATGATTTTGCACGTCAAATCGTTCAAGATAAAATGACTGTCAGCATGATCATTCCACCTGGAGCTGAAATTCACAACTATGAAGCAACTTCTAAAGATATTGTTGCGATCAATGAAGCGAAATTATTCATCTTTACGAGTTTAGAGATTGACCAATGGATTGGTGACCCCGGGAATCTTGGTGGTGAAGATACGATTGTCATGAATTTATCAGAGCACTATACTTTAGAAGATCACGATCATGATCATGACATTCTAGCTATATCACTTATTGAAGATGAACATGATCATGATGATGAAATCCATTATTGGGTAGACCCTGTCGTCGCTATGCAATTGATTGATGCGATTCTCGAAAATATCGTCTTAATCGATCCCATAAATGAAGCATTTTATCGTAACAATGCACAAGTATATAAAGAAGAAATCCATGAACTCCATGAAGCATTTGATCTATGGATGCAAGAGGGTCATGTGGATCAACAGATATTTTTTGCAGGTCATAATGCGATGGGATTATTTGGGGAACGATATCATCTCACAATCACTTCTCTTTTCGAAAGCTTCAAACCTGATGCTGATTTAACATCCGCCGAACTTATTGCCTTTACAGAAGCTGTTAAATCAGCCAATGTTCATTATTTATTTATTGAAAAATTGGTTGATCCAAAGGCAGCCAATCAAATCAAAGATGAACTCTCAAGTGAAAATTATGAGCTCAATTTACTCCCTCTTCATGCATATCACAACTTATCAAAAGAAGAGTACAGTGAAGGCATTTCTTATGTCGATTTATTCATTAGAAATATTGATTATATTAAAATCGCGATTGGAGATTAGATGATGGTTAATTACCAAGATGTCTCAGTTTCTTTCGGAAAATTTAATGCCTTGCACCATGTGAATTTCACCTTAAACCAAGGTGAATTTCTCCATATTGTAGGTCCTAACGGTAGCGGTAAGACAACCCTTGTGAAGACGCTTGTTGGCCTAATTAAGCCAACTGGAGGTACGATTACCATCGAAACTTCGCATATGGGGTATCTGCCACAAAAGTTGTTATCGAAAACAAATTTGCCCATGACAGTAAGAGAAGTCATTTATAGTGGATTTAGTGATCAAGCATTGATTCCGAAAGAGGAAGAATGTCTTTTGATCAAGTCTTGGTTGAAAAAGATGGAGATTGAACATCTATATACCGAATCTATGGCTTATCTTTCAGGAGGACAGCAGCAACGGGTCTATTTGATCAGAGCACTCATTGCAAAACCTGATCTTCTTATCTTAGATGAACCAACATCAGCTTTAGATCCCTCATTTCGTGAAAAATTTTATCTTCTTTTGGATGAACTCAACAAGAATGAAAAGACAACGATTATCCACGTAACGCACGATTTAACGGATGCGGTCAAAGATGATTGCAAAATCATGTATGTCGATCAAACGATTAAATTTTATGGTACGTATCATGAGTTCCATGAATTTGAGCATAGGGGGCATCATCATGTTTAGTTTCCTGCAATATGAGTTTATACAGCAAGCCATGATCATCGGTGTTGCCTTAGCAGTGTCTGCGGCTTTATTATCCCCTTTTCTTGTCTTAAATCAACAAGCCATGATCGCTGATGGATTGGCACATGTCAGTTTTGCAGGAATTGTGTTGGGTATTTTACTGAGTGAACAGGCTTTATACATTGCCATCCCCTTTGTCATGTTGGCTTCTCTCCTCATTAAGTACTTATCCACAACCAAAACGATTAATGGTGATGCAGCCATCGGATTAGTATCTGCCGTATCCTTTGCACTGGGTTTAATCTTGATCAAGAAGGGTGAAGGATTTTCTGTGTCTATCGAAAGTATGCTTGTGGGCAATATCTTCACCGCCACGCAAACCGAAATGTGGTTATCCTTACTCATCATGGGATTGATTGGTACCTTTATTCTTCTTTTCTATCGCAAGCTTTTCTTGATGACCTATGACATGGATTATGCCCGTTTCAGCAAGATCAATGTTCAATTATTAGGATACATATTATCTGGGTTAACCGCAATATTTATCGTCGTAGGGGTAAGAACCATCGGAACATTACTCATCTCTGCACTTGTTGTCTTTCCCTCGATTATTTCAAGTCAACTCACCAAAAGTTTTAAAAACACTCTTCTCTTAGGTCTACTCTCATCACTGATTGTCGTTATCTTAGGAATTTTCATTGCTCATCCACTGGAAATTCCAGTA
>JBBIMC010000231.1:0-1543 GCA_037444605.1 Mycoplasmatota bacterium
AGAGTTCTTCGACAGGGGTTTCCGGCCGGCCCTTGATGTTGAACTTCCGGATGCTGATATGATATTAATTGATGTGAGTTTCACGTCGATAAAACCGATATTAACCCATCTAAAAGGCTTCAATAAAGAGATTATTGCGCTCATTAAGCCGCAGTTTGAAGCGGGACCTATCCGCTTTAAAAAGGGTGTTTTACATGATGAAAAAATGCACGAGATGATCTTAAATGATGTACTTGATCATGCTGAAAGTCTAGGGTATGTCCCCGCAGGATTGAAAAAGTCAGTGTTAAAGGGTAAACTCGGGAATCAAGAATATGTGTTATATCTAAAAGAAGGCGGACAGACGATTAAGCGTTCACGTCTGATGGGAGGGGTCTTGTGATCCAGTCACTCTATGTAAAGAATTTCGCACTCATCGATGATTTAGCGATGGATTTTTTGCCTGGATTATCCGCGATGACCGGAGAAACAGGGGCTGGTAAATCCATTATTTTAGAATCCCTTCAACTTCTTTTTGGTAAGCGTAGTGATGCGACGATGATACGTCATGGAGAAAAGAAGGCACTGGTCAAAGGAGTCTTCATTTTAAACGAAGATCAACAAGAACGATTAAGTTTGCCTAAGATTATTGAAATCGAACGTGAGATTGATCAAAATGGTCGCCATAATATGAAACTCAACGATGAACCGATTACTTTACAGAAGATTAAAGATATCATGACATCGTTAGGATCCATTCACTCACAAAATGAGACGATGAATCTTTATGATCGTTCGTATTATCTTGAACTAATTGATCAAATGGATGATCAAACGATTCAACCTTTGCTTAATAGCTATCTGCTTCAAAGATCCACCTATCTCACTAAGAAAAAACATCATGAAGAGTTGAAACAACGGAAAAATCAATCTCTTGAAAAGAAGTCCTTTTTGGAATATCAAGTTGAAGAGCTTAAGAATTTTCATTTAAAGGAAAATGAAAAGGCAAATCTTGAAGAACACATTGAAAAACTAAAGAATTATGATCGCATTATGGGATCCCTCAAGGATGCCTATCAAGCCATCGGTCATGAAGGTTTTGATGTGGATGAGATCTATCATGCTCATCAGGCCTTGAAAAAGATTGCCCACCTCGATAAAGACTATGAAGCGATGTCATCACGTCTTGAATCGGCTTATTATGAAGTTGATGATGTCAAATCATCGCTTTTTCAAACCATCGAATCGCTAGATTTTGATGAAGATGCTTTCAATAAGATGCAAGAACGCAGTTACGAACTCATCAAAATTGAACAGAAATATCAAAAAACCATCGATGATTTGATCGTCTACTTAAAAGAGATTGAAGAAGAACTTTTACTTATTACTGATTACGATCATTATTTAGCAGAATCAAAGAAGGATCTTGATCAAGCGTTTGATAAAGCCTATGCGCTTGGTGTGAAACTCAGTACCGCACGTCAAAAGCTCGCCAAAGCTTTAGAAAAAGATGTACTGATTGAACTTGCGGATCTCGATTTAGAAAAGGCATCTTTTCAGATCT
>JBBIMC010000231.1:1554-2341 GCA_037444605.1 Mycoplasmatota bacterium
CGAAAAGAAGGAAGAGCACCTCACCGAAAGTGGACTCGATAATGTAGAATTCTATATTTCACTGAATGAAGGTGAACCTACAAAACCATTAGCACGTGTCGCATCGGGTGGTGAACGTGCCCGTTTTATGTTTGCTTTAAAATCGATTTATGCCAAAATGAATCATTTATCCTTACTTATCCTCGATGAAATCGATATTGGGATTTCAGGGAAAACGGCATCTAAAGTTGCGACTAAGATGAAAGCATTAAGTCACATGATGCAACTCATCGTGATTACGCATCTTCCTCAAGTCGCTGCACGCGCGGATCATCATTATGGCATCACCAAGGTAAAAGAAAAAGAGCGCATGGTCACTCGGATTGAAAAACTATCAGACGATGACCGGATCGAAAAGATTGCACTCATGTTATCGGATGAAAAACTCTCGCATTTCGCGATTGAACAGGCAAAAATGCTCCTTAGAAAATAAAAAAAGCTTTCGCTTTTCTTATGCATTACCCCAAATAACAGCGGCAACGAATGATAAGATGATTAATCCAACCATACCGAAGACAATAATCCAAACGACAGCTTTTCCCCACCATGTTTGGGTAGGATCGATGTAATGTTTTTTGGGTTCAACGGTCTTCGTCTTCTTTACTTTCTCAGCCATGACTTCACCTCGTTCTAGTAATCGGGTATATTATACACGAAAATACGTTTCAAAGGAAGAGATTTGATGAAAAAGGATATTAAAATTATCTTCCATATCGACTTAAATAGTTTCTTCGCGAGCTGTGCAGTC
>JBBIMC010000232.1:0-2317 GCA_037444605.1 Mycoplasmatota bacterium
ATAGATTAGAATATTATTATAAACGCTGTTTATTATAATGGACAAAATGAGGAATCAATAGTGAATATTAAACAAATATCATTAGCATCAACGTTATTAGCACTTGGAATACTTTTGCCTTTTCTCACGATTAATCAACCTCAGTTGGGTCAAGTCTTCTTACTGATGCATATCCCTGCACTCCTTGCAGGATTTTTACTAGGTGGAAAGTGGGGAGGACTTGTCGGATTCCTTATGCCCTTGTTAAGAAGCTTGATCGTAGGAATGCCACCTCTTTATCCAACAGCACTGATCATGGCATTTGAATTAATGACCTATGCATTCGTGGCTGGATTTGTGATGTCAAAGTTGACATATAAAACAGTAAACGTGGTGATTGCTCTTTTGCTTGCGATGATCATGGGTCGTTTGGTATGGGGTGTAACGAGCGTTATTATTTTATCGCTTGAAAGTCTTCCTTTCACCTTCCAGATTTTCATTACTGGCGCATTCATTACTGCGTTACCGGGTATTGGGATTCAACTGGTTTTGATTCCGACCCTGATTTACTTTATGGGTCGTGCCAATCTTCTAGATCAACAATGAAACATTCCATCACCCTTAATACATGGGAACAAAAGATTTTAGACATCATCAATCAAGCGAAAGATCCATTCGTTATCGCAATCGATGGGGATGCAGCATCAGGAAAAACCACATGTGCCAATCGATTTAAAGATGATCCTCAGATCTGGGTCATTTCAATGGACCATTTCTATCTTCCCTTTGATCAGAGAGTGGATGAAGTTGGTGGACATATCGATTACGAAAAAATAATCCAATCCATTCTTAAGCCTCATGAAAGACACGAAAGGATGCATTACCAATGGTATGATCCTCACACCTCTTGTGTGATCAACGAATATGACTTAATGTATCGCCCAATCATTCTATTAGAAGGTGCGTATAGTTGTCATCCTAAACTTCGTCCGTGGATCCATCTCAGCGCGTTATTCATGATTGATAAGGATTTACAAAAGAATCGGATCATCCATCGTTCCAATCTATCCACCTACGAGACATTCCGCGATGTTTGGATTCCTAAAGAAAAAGACTATCAACAAAAAACCAATCTTGATCACTATGTCAATGATCATGTGCAAATTACAGAATAAGGAGAATATCAATGAAAACATTTAAGTATGATCTCATGTCGCCAACAAGCATGGGAATAAGAATCACCCCCGTGGATCGCCAACCAATTGAAACCTCACACCTCTTTGAAATGCAAGCAACCTCTGCAGAATCCAATGTCTTAAATGTGAGTGCATCTTTAGGGTTAAAGACCAAAGTACTCACCAAGTTTGTGGAAGATAGTGCGATCTCTCGTTTTATCAAACATGAACTTGGCCGAAGACATATCAATTTTGAAGGTGTTTCTGTTCCTCAAGGGGGACCATGGGGGTACAGACATCAGTTTAACATTGCGGATAGCGGATTTGCTTACCGAGGACCTCGGGTCCAAAATGATCGCGCAGGTGAAGTGGGAAGAACACTATCGGTAGACGATTTTGATCTTAAACGAATCTTAGAAGATGAAGGCGTTAAATATCTTCATTTATCAGGATTGATCGCATCCCTCTCCAAAGAGACGAGTGATTTCTGCTTAACCTTAGCCAAAAAAGCGAAAGCAGAAGGAAGTAAAATCTCCTTTGACTTAAATTATCGTGCATCCTTTTGGAAAGGTAGAGATCAAGAACTTCGCTCTATCTTCCATGACATAGCGAGCATCTCTGACATCTTAATTGGCAATGAAGAAGACTTCCAGTTGTGTCTAGGCATTGAAGGACCAAAAACCGGTGGGAAAGATATCCATGGACAAATCGATCGATTTAAAGAGATGATGCTCAACGTGAAAAAGCAATATCCCTCTGTGAGTGTGTTTGCGACCACCTTGCGTGAAGTCATCAATGCGAATGAACATCTCTGGGGTGCCGTGGTCCTTAATCATGAGACATGGACCGTACTAGAACCTAAACCTATTCTCGTTTATGACCGCATTGGTGGTGGTGATGGATTTGTTGGTGGTTTACTCTATGGGCTTATTTCCGGTTTTGAACCTGAAAAAGTGGTACAATTTGCTTGGGCAACAGGTGCACTCGCTGCTTCGGTCAAAGAAGATTATGCAACTCCTGTAGATGAAGCTCAAGTATGGAACATCTATAAAGGTAACGCTCGCGTAGAAAGGTAGATAATTATGAAACAAATTTCTGATTTAGCATTAATCGGCATCGCCGTCATGGGTGAAAACTTAGCACTTAATATGGCATCGAAAGGT
>JBBIMC010000233.1:0-2304 GCA_037444605.1 Mycoplasmatota bacterium
CACCCAATCAATCGTTTGTTCCAATGAATGCGAATTTGGGCTTGTTACCAGCCCTTGATCATAAGCATAAAAAGAAAGATCGAAAATCACTTTATGCTGAGCGTGCCCTTGCTGCACTGACTGAATTTATGGAGGTTCTTGATTGAATCCATTGGAATTGTTTACCAATCACCTGTTAATCGAACGTAATTATTCAGAGCACACGATTAAAAATTATCAAAGAGATATCCGTGACTTTGAACATTTTTTACTACGTGAAGAATTAGCAGAGGGACTTATGGATGCAACAAGAGAGCGGTTAGCACGGCATTACTTATCCTTTCTGGAATCAGAAAATTATGAAAGGAAATCGATCGCTCGTAAAATCTCTTCTCTTAGAACCTTTTATGATTTCTTGATAGAGAAAAAAATGATTGAATCTAACATTTTCACAAACCTCAAAACACCAAAAATTCCTAGAAAACTTCCCAAAATTATTGAAGATGACGAAATAGATCATCTCTTCAAATCGATTGATCGTTTAACCCCTTTGGGATTTCGCAATTATGTCATCTTAGATCTACTCTTCAGTTGTGGATTAAGAGCAAGTGAGATCATCGATATGACCATCAGGGATCTCCAACTCGAGCGTAAACAGATCTTAATCCATGGGAAAGGATCCAAAGATCGTTATGTACCCGTTCATCAGAAACTCAGTGATGATTTAAAACATTATCTAACTTACACAAGACCTATCCTGCTTTCTAAAGGACATGACATTCATAATCTTCATGTCTTCATCAGTTATAAAGGATCTCCTCTATCGGTACGAGGACTTGAAGTCATTATCAAATCCATTTTGACCAAAGCAGGAGAGACGTATCACCTACATCCTCATATGCTCAGACATGCGTTTGCGACCACCTTATTAAACCATGGTGCAGATTTGCGTGTGGTCCAAGAACTTTTGGGTCATGCACATCTCAAAAGCACACAGATCTATACCCATGTCACCAGTGAGACCATCAAAGAAAAATATAAAGCAACCCATCCTCGCATGAAGGATGAAAATGAACCCAAGACATAAGGAGAAAGCAATGCGAAAATTTGAAATTGTAACCACTTACGCCCATTTAAATCCGATCATTCCTAAACGAGCGACCGAAAACTCAGCTGGCTATGATTTATCCGCCATCGAAGATGTAACCATCCACCCGAAAGAGATTAAACTCATCTTTACAGGTGTTAAAGCCATGATGCCTAAAAATGAAGCACTCTTCATATTTCCCCGCTCTTCACTTGCCATCAAGCGAGGACTGATGATGTCCAACTCTGTCGGAGTTGTCGATGCTGATTACTACGGGAATCCTGATAACGAAGGACATATCATGGTTCCACTCCTCAATATCACGGATAGTCCGGTCACCATCAAGAAAGGTGAGCGCATCGCTCAAGGAATTTTTATGCCCTATTATAAAACCACGGATGACGAAGTAGGACAAATCGTCCGACTTGGTGGATTTGGTAGTAGTGGTCACTAAAAAACACCTCTAAATTACGGGATAATGCAGTTTTTTGTCTTGCAAATAGTCCCTAAATGTGTTATATTTAATAAGGCTATGAAAATAAGCATGCATCATGTTTCTCATCCTAGTGCCGTCAAGGTGGATGATTTAAGAGTGATGCAGAAGAAAAATAACGAAAAGGAGATATTATTTTATGGCAGTCGTTTCAATGAAACAATTATTGGAATCAGGCGTACATTTTGGACATGCAACCCGTCGTTGGAATCCTAAAATGGCACCCTACATCTTCACTGCTCGCAACGGGATCTATATCATTGACCTGAAAAAGACAGCGGAAGAAATCGAAAAAGCGTACCAAGCGCTTCTTCAAATCGTTCAAGATGGTGGTAAAGTCCTCTTCATCGGTACGAAAAAACAAGCTCAAGAAGCTGTGAAAGAAGAAGCATTACGCACTGGTCACTTTTATGTTGACCAACGTTGGTTAGGGGGAACCTTAACAAACTTCAAGACCATCAGACGTCGGATCAAGAGATTACAAGATCTCTATAAGATGGAAACTGATGGTGTGTTTGAAAAGCTCCCTAAGAAAGAAGTATTACAACTCAAACACGAAAGAGAAAGACTTGAAAAATTCCTAGGCGGAATCAAAGAAATGAAGAAAGTTCCTGAGGCGATCTTCATCGTTGATCCACGCAAAGAAAAGAACGCAATTTTAGAAGCACGTAAACTTGGTATCAAAGTCTTTGGTATCGTGGATACAAACTGTGATCCTGATGATGTCGATTACATTATTCCAGCT
>JBBIMC010000234.1:0-2298 GCA_037444605.1 Mycoplasmatota bacterium
CAAAGGCAATTTTAACATCTTTTCCAGGAATAATATCGATATACTTCTTGAATTTTACATGCCAACCAAAATAGATGGTAGGAAAGATTAAAATGAGTTTCCACTTAGGTATGTCTTTAACAACAACCACATGAAGATCATCATTTTCTCTTTTCGCATTGGGTGCGATTTTCATCCCGCCACCATAGTATGCACTATTCATGACACTGACAAACCAAACCTTATGTTCTTTCCATGTTTTGCCATCCACAGTGATTTCAGCAGAAATCGGCTGGAATTTGGCAAAACCTTCAAAGGCGTGACGGAAATAATTGAGTTTGTTTTTTTTATATTTCGAATGGTTGACTAAATGACCAATAAATCCATCGAGACCTGCGCCAGTTCCATTCAAAAAATAACGACTCTTTTGTTGAAATTGCACACTGGGTAACATATCAATATATGGCTTAATTAAGACAACTTTTTCTTTTGTTTTTAACGAACGAATAAAATCATTACCCGTACCTGCTTGGTACATATAAAGTTGTTGAGGGAAACTCAAGTGATAGATTCGATTAGCAAGATGATTGATTGTTCCATCACCACCGACGATGATGATTCGGTCCTCTACATTGCATCCTGAAACGAAGGCATCCACGTCATCAATGGCTAATATACTATAGCTGACGACTTTATTTCCTTTCGCTTCAAGGGATTTGACAACTTTTTGAATAAATTTCTCGTTTTTACCATTGCGTGATAATGGGTTATACAGAACGATATCCATAGTGATCTCCTAGATAAAGATGATCAAAGCATACTTCTTCTTTCCGCGACGCAAAATGACATAGGTGTTGAATAATGATACCTCAGGTGTGATGATAAAGTCAAGATGGTCGATACGATTTTCGTTGATTGTGATTGCGCCACTTTGAACAAAGGTTCTTGCTTCTCTTTTGGATGATGCAAGTCCTGTATTGACCAACGCATCTAAAAGAGGGATAGAATCTGTGACGTTCTGTGATTCTAAAGTTCTTGCAAGTTGTTTAAATTCAGGAGCTGAAAGCGCGTTGAAGTTTCCTGAGAAAAGTGCTTCAGTGACACGGATGGCTTGCTCTAGTGCATCTTTCCCATGGACAAAGGTAACGATCTCTTCTGCTAAACGCTTTTGAGCTGCTCTTAATTCAGGTTCTTCTTTCATGGATTTTTCAAGCGATTCAATCGTTTCTTTGGATAACAGAGTCAATGTCTTTAAATAATTGACGACATCTGCATCCGATGCGTTAAAGAAGTATTGATAGAGTTCATAGGGTGTGGTGAGTTCTTGATCGAGCCATAGAGCACCAGATTCACTCTTACCAAACTTGGAACCATCAGCTTTAAGTAAGAGGGGTGAGGATAATCCAATGGCACTTGCCTGATCCCCCTCAAGTTTTCGTATCAATTCTAATCCAGTCGTAATATTACCCCATTGATCGGATCCACCAAACTGGAGCTTACAGTCAAAGGTACGATAGAGATGTAAAAAGTCGATGGCCTGAATCAGCATATAAGAAAATTCGGTATATGAAATTCCGACTTCAAGTCGTTTTTGAACGGTATCTTTAGCAATCATATAATTAATACTAAAATGCTTGCCGTAGTCTCTTAAGAAAGAGATCATGTCAATTTTGCCAATCCAATCATAGTTATTGACAAAAATAGCGCGTTCAGGATCAAGATATGCAGAAAGTTGTTTTTTAATCTTTTCTGCATTCTTAAGAGATTCTTCGAGCGTTAAGAGTTTTCTTTCCGAGGTTTGCCGTGGATCTCCGATCAGTCCCGTCGCTCCGCCAATCAAGACGATGGGCGTGTGCCCATGTTCTTGAAGTAAACGCATGCGTACCACCTGGACAAGATGTCCAACAGTGAGTGATTCTCCTGTAGGATCAAAGCCACAGTAGAATTTAATTTTTTCATCGTTGAGTAGTTGTAAAGCTTTTTCTTCATTCGACACATCTTTGATTAAGCCACGCCAGATGAGTTCATCGTATAATTTCATAGTTCCTCCTGATTTTTAAATAAAAACGTCCCTAGATGAAGATCTAAGGACGAAAGTTAACTTCCGCGGTACCACCTTAGTTCTAGGATAAATCCTAGCACTCGTTACTTATGATCTCCATAACGGTAATTCAAGATATGTTTTCTTCTCATGTTACACCCTCATGAGATCTCTAGGTAAGGCTTACATATCTCTACTAAGTCATTATATCAACGATCGATTTAATTGGTTGTTTGACGCTTCACGATATAGTGAGGAAGCGTAATTCTGATGTTATC
>JBBIMC010000235.1:0-2272 GCA_037444605.1 Mycoplasmatota bacterium
ATCTTCAATGGGTAGTGCAGAGAATGAGCCAAACTCATTCACGATGGTATTCGGGACAAGTTTTGTCCGCTTTTTTGAGTGCTTCTCAATAATTTCTAGGGCCTGTGGAACTTTTTCATCGTTGACACCTATCATGAATGTCACATTACCCGCACGCAAAAATCCACCTGTGGTTGCTAAACGTGTGGAGAAAAAATGATCTTTGACTAAAGCTTTTTGCACTTTGTTCGCGTCATCATTCGATACGATTGCGATAATAAGTTTCATAGAATCACCTCGTTACTTTTATTATATCATGGATTTTTTTAGAGCGTTAATTTTCTGATGGCAATCTCATCATTTTTGAGTTGCTCAATGAGTTCTTTTCGATTTTTAAACTTCATCTCATTTCTCAGGTAATACATGAAGATAATGTCGATGGTCGTTCCATATATATTTTGCTTGAAATCAAGGATATGGATCTCTAATCTTTTTTCAAAGGAAAAATTTAAGGTCGGATTATTTCCAATGTTTGCCATTCCGTGATACCACTTCCCAGCAATTCCGACTTTAACATAATACACACCACTTTTAGGTAAGTAATAGTTTCCATAATCGATATTTGCCGTTGGATAGCCCAATTTATGACCGATTTTATTGCCGTGAACGACAAGACCTTTAATGTCATAATGACGGTTTAACAATTTTCTAGCTGAACCCAAATCGCCAATCGATAAGAAATCCTTAATGTAGGTTGTGGAGACACGGGTATGATTGTAGACGAGATCATCGACAACATCAACGAAAAAATATTTCTTCAAATCTGTGATTGTCCCTTCACCGCGATACCCAAAACGTGCATCACGACCGATGACTAAACGTTTGACATTAATACCTTTTAAGAAATCAACAAAGTCCATGACAGAGAGTTCTGAAAATTGTTGTTCAAAGGGAACTATGAAAGCATAATCGAGGGGATAACGTGCAAAAAGAGCGATTTTATCGTCTTTTTGGGTTAATGTACGAAACACTTGTTTGCGTAACACTGATGAGGGGTGAGGATCAAATGTCATCACAGCATGCTTGGTGTCTGAATATGAGAGTACACGTTCAATCAACTGCTGATGCCCTAAATGAAGACCGTCAAAATTCCCCATCGTCATGGTGATTGGTTCATTATTTTTGATATCATAAAAAGGTTTGTTAATAATTTTCATCGCTTTCCTCTAAAAAATGATGACTGGAGCATAAACGCCCTCTGCTGTCACAGTATAATAAGCAATCATTTGACCACGTTCATCTTTGACAATGAAAGGTTGATCAGTCGTCGTTTGCCGCTGATCAAGATAGACCCCATTTTTCACCAAACGAATCATATAATCATTAAGAATGATATATGGGGTCTCTTTAAAAAAGGATTCTAAAGTCATAATATCATCCATGGTAACATCTTCCATCGCTTTAGCTTGTTGTAATGAATACGATCCTACTTCAAGGCGAGTAAGTGACTCAAGGGCTGCTACATGACCCATTTTCTTTGCCAAATCAAGGGCAAGTGTCCTAATATAAGTACCCTTAGAAACGTGGGCTAAAAAAGAGATTCGTGAATTTAGAAACGTAGATGTGGCCAAAAATTGATAGATGGTGACTTGCCGTGCTTCTCTTTCAATCTCAATCCCATTTCTAGCTAGTTCATAGAGCTTTTTGCCTTCTACTTTTAGTGCTGAATACATGGGAGGGACTTGATCATAGACTCCAATAAAGGATTGCATAGCTTCGATAATCCTATCTTCTTTAAGGGTAACAGGCATGGTTTCAATCAGTTTGCCAGTGGTATCAAGTGTATCATATGATACCCCAAAAAGGATGGTTCCCGTATACACTTTGTCCAATTCGGAAAATAGATAAGCTAGTTTCGTTGCTTTTCCTAAACAGAGAATTAAAAGACCACTTGCAAATGGATCAAGGGTCCCCGTGTGACCGACTTTTTGAAAATTGAATTTTCGTTTTATACGCGAGACGACATCATGGGATGTCCATCCCACAGGTTTGTTGATGAGAAGAAAACCATCCATGCGATCACCTCTTTTATTATACTCTATTTTATGCGAAATTTCATGTAAGAAAAAAAGCACTTGCGTGCTTTATTTGAATTGATTCATCCAAGCTTGGATGCGTTCCTTAGGTTGATAACCCGATTGGCGATCCACTTCTTCCCCATCCTTATATAAAACGACGGTTGGAACGCTACGAATACCTGCTTCAATCGCTTGATTTCTGAATAAGTCGATAT
>JBBIMC010000236.1:0-2261 GCA_037444605.1 Mycoplasmatota bacterium
TTTAAAATCTCATAGCGTTCGGTTTCAATATTGAAGATTCCTAATCGTATTTCGACATCGATAAAGTTTTTATCAATCGTGACAGGTTTCTCAAAGATGCCTAATATTTTATTCACCCAGCGTGTGACCCAATTGTAATTCTCAATATCACGCATGAAAATCACGTAATGCTCTTCATCGAGATTATATAAAGTTGCAGGATAACCTTCTAAGGATTCATCAATCAATTCGGAAATAATGATGAGAAAACGATCGCCTGATTTTTCACCAATGAGTGATTTAATCTTTTCAAACGACATGACATCTAAAGCGATCAAGGCATTCATACGTTTCAAATCATCAGAGCTATTGAAAAAGGTTTGTAGATCACTTTTTAAGCTGTTTAAGTTGGGTAAGTGGGTACGCTTATTGAAAAGTGCCATATTTCGATACTCATCAAAGGCACCTTCGATATGGCTGACATCATCCCCGATCAGTAAATAGCCACCGGTTGTTTTCACGGGAATGAATCTGACATAAACCAGTCGCTGCAAGCCCAGTTCGAAGATCGCAGTAAACGCCCGTTGACGTTGGAGAATATCTTGAATAGCTTCCATATCAAACTCTTTTTTAATTTCGAAATCTTTGACTTCATCATAGATATCATAATCACCTAAAAGTTTACGGAAACTTTGGTTATAGGACTTAATTTTACCAACTCTATTGACTCTAACGATGTAGGGTTTCGCATAATAATGGGTAATTCTTGCATTTTCAATATCATGCATCTTAGTTTCTAATATTTTATAAACCACAAGCATCGCTCCTGCGAAGATAACAAAGATAACGAAAAACAGCGCCCACAAGATATTGGTTAGGTATGCCATCGAGTCGATGATGGTTTCAACTGAGTACATTTGAACAAAATAAAACTGCTTTGTTGAGAATTTCTCATTTAATGGATTAAAGCTTAAGAAACTATCCATACCAACGAAAGGCGTTTGCACTGTTATTGATTCTTCTAGCAATAGTGCATCTTTAATGTCATCAACGGTATTATCAGAACCACCATAAAAACGGACATAGTCGTAGAAATTTCCGTATTCGACACCTTCGAATGAACGAATCGCTAAACGATTATCTGCAGTGATCATCGCATATTGTAGTGCATTATTCGATTCAGCAAAAATGGTATTAATATAAGGTTCAGCTGCAAAGTAACCAACGATATCCCCAATCATAAAGAAAATATAGGGGGTTTCATCAGTGGTTCCAAACGCGTCTTTAAAGGTATAAATAGCCACAGGTTGCATGAAATCAACAAAATCATAGCTATCGACGTATGAATAAGTAATCCCACCCATGGTTAAGTCTCGTCCATTAATGGAGCCAAATCCTCGGAATGTATCGGTAAGGACTGTCAGTGAGAGTGTTTGTGTTTGAAGTTGAGTCAGTGGATCTTGTCCTGCAGTTTCATAGGTATCGATGAGTGTCTCAATCCGTGAATAATCAAAATCGAGTTGTGTATCTAGTCGTAAGGCGATCACATCTCCTTGCTCATCAAGGTTTGTTCTCGCTTGTGTATAAATAAAGTTTTGCGTGATGCGTGTATAGGAAAAAACCACGACAACAACTAAGATGACGTAGGAAATGATGAATGCGATGGCTAATTTCCAAGTAAAAGTCTTCATCAATGCACCTCTTATGGGTTAATTTCACAACAACGAAAATTGGGCATTATAAAATAAGGTTAACGCAACACCTTTGCTCATATTATACCGTAATTTTTAGTTTTCAACCATCATTTTCAACGAACAATTCGATGTTAGTCATCGGTTTTAAGTCGTGGTATAATGGTAATATCATAGATATTGAGGTGGTTTTTTATGTCCGAGAAAAATCATAAAGATAAACAAGATTTTGCCATCCCTTCTCCGTTTTCAGAAGAACTTCTCTTCCCCAAAGTAAAGGAACCCAATCATTTGCTTGGTTGGACATTTAATGTTCAAAAAAATGATTTTGTTTGTTCTGAATCCTTAAAGACCGTTCTCAATCTATCTGAAAACCATCCGATCCGTCTTGAGGATTTCATTAAGTTTATTCATCTTGATGATCAGCAGCGTATGACGCTTTTGTGGCATGAAGCCATTCATCACCATGCGCCACTGATGACCATTTTTCGCATCGTGATTCATCAACAAATGCATTGGTTTGAAATGATAGCTCGTTTGAATTTACTTGAAGATAAACAAGCGTTCTATCTTGGTACGCTACAAGATATC
>JBBIMC010000237.1:0-302 GCA_037444605.1 Mycoplasmatota bacterium
CCTTATAATGAAGTCATTGAAGCAGATTATAAACGTAGTAAAACAGAGACCATGGAAGCCTTTTATGATATCTTGATGAAGAATAAAATTCAAGTTACCTTACGTAAAGAACAAGGTCATGATATCAATGCAGCTTGTGGTCAGTTAAGAAGCCAACAACTCTAGGAGGTTCATTTGAAACAAGGATTTATTAAGAAGATCATCTCCAATCAATACACCTTGATTGATTTGGACACAAAAGAAGAAATTCTCGCTTCAGCACGGGGTAAACTACGTTATATTCGTCTGGATGAAAAGTCTAC
>JBBIMC010000237.1:326-2251 GCA_037444605.1 Mycoplasmatota bacterium
GAAGGTTTGATTAAAATTCAAACATCTGAAAGAAGACGAAAAAAGAAACGAAGATTGCCACGATAAGTCCCAAAGTAGGCGATTATGTCTTTTATGAAGCGGATCTTGATATCTATTGGATCAATGAAATCAAACCACGGAAAAATGATTTGGTGCGCCCTGATGTTGCCAATGTGGACCAGGTTCTCCTCGTCTTTTCCTGTGTTCGTCCTGAATTTAGTTTTCATCTTTTAGACCAGTTTTTGATCATTATGCAACAAGAAAACCTAACACCTGTTCTTGTCGTGACAAAGATTGATTTAATTGAAAACCATGCGTTAGAAGAACTTAAAATAGCGTTGAAATATTATGAAACTATGGGCATTGAAATTTATTATGTCAACAGTAAGCAACGCATTGGCTTTGATGTACTCACCCATATTTTTATCGGCAAAATCACTGTACTTGCAGGACAAACTGGTGTAGGGAAGTCAACCCTTCTCAATGCGTTAATGCCTGAACTCAATCTAAAAACACAAGAGATTTCTGAAGCTTTAGGACGTGGGAAACATACGACAAGACATACAGAACTTTATGGGTTTAACGAAGGCTATATCGTGGATACACCAGGATTTTCAAAAATAGATTTCAAAATATTTTTCCAAGATGACTTAAAGCAATATTATCCTGATTTTCAAGCCATATCAGAGCACTGTAAATTTGGTTCGAAGTGTCTGCACTTGAGTGAACCAGGGTGTGAAGTGAAAAAGCAGGTAGAAGACAAGAAGATCTTGTTATCACGCTACGAAAATTACGTGCAGTTTGCTGAAGAAATCAAATCACAAAAAGCAAAATACTAGGAGGTATACCCATGAAAATCGCGCCTTCCGTCCTTACGGCAGATTTTTCACATCTTGAAGCCGAACTCAAATCAATCGACAATGCCGATTTACTTCATCTGGATATTATGGATGGTCACTTTGTCCCAAATATCTCTTTTGGACCCGCGATTACTAAGTCCATTCAAGATCAAACTCATCTCCCTCTAGACATTCATCTGATGGTAACAGATCCACTTCAATGGGTCCCTAAATTTGCCTTAGAACAAACCAAATACTTAACGATTCATGTGGAAGCGAATCATGTTTCTGAAACCATTCAAGCGATTCAAAAAGAGCATATAGGCGTGGGAATCTCTTTAAAACCAAAGACACCCATTCGTTCGATTATTCCATATCTCAATGAAGTATCATTGATCTTAGTCATGACAGTAGAACCTGGTTTTGGCGGTCAATCATTTATGGAAGAAATGATGGATAAAGTGAAGGAACTCGTCGAGATTCGTAAAAGAGAAGGACTTCATTTCTTGATTGAAATCGATGGTGGTGTCAATGAGGAAACGATAAAAATTGCCAAAGCTTCTGGGGTGGATATCTCAGTCGTTGGTTCTTACTTATTCAATCAAGAGGATCGTCATCAGTTGATCGAGGTCTTAAAATGCGTGTAATCGTCGTCACTCATCCCACACCTAAGGATATCAAAAAAATCCTTAGCATCGAGGCTTCGGATCGTATTATTGCGGTGGACCAAGCAGTCCTTGCTTTATATAAACAACGGATTAAAATTGATCTAGCAGTCGGTGATTTTGATTCGTTGGTGAATCAAGGCATTTTATCTCAACTTCACACCGTCAGACTCAACCCAGTGAAAGATGTCACAGATACGCATCAAGCGCTTGTTGAAGCGATGAAGATGAATCCTGATGAGCTTATCATGGTTGGAGGTATTGGGGGAGACCGCATTGAACATTTTATGATTCATACCATGTTTTTTGATGAGTTTCCGATGCTAAAGATCATCGATGATCATTCCACGATTGAACGTTTGTCCAAAGGTCTTTATGAAGTTGAGACAAATGATTACGTAAGCTTTATTGCATATCCCAA
>JBBIMC010000238.1:0-1697 GCA_037444605.1 Mycoplasmatota bacterium
GGAAACGTCTTTTTGAAGATACTGAGTCCGCAATCATTATGGGCACCTTAAATCCAATGAAGACGAAGCACTATATGGCATCCAATATCGACGAACTCGACCGTCTAAAAGACCAAAATGATTTACTCGTTTCGATGAATAAATTGTTTAGAGATTCCAGATATTTTCAACTCGTTGTTTTTAAGTTAAAGAATATTCCTAAGATTAATGAAGCTCACGGACGTGAAGTTGGCAATATGCTGATGGCTGAATATATCAAGAAAATGCGTACATCATTTGTCACGGAAAGTGGCGATATCTTCAGAATCTCAGGGATTGAATTTGCTGTTACGATCACCGATCCACGAAAAATAGATATATTACAACAAGGCATTAAATCGAATAAGACTTTCTTAAATCTTGTCATGCAGTACGGATCTCTATCCGTGGAACTTGAAGTGTTTGCGGGTATTGCGATCGGTGGATCGGATGCACACGATGAACATAAGCTCTATCAAGCGGCAGCACAAGCATTAAAGATTGCCGAAAACCCACAGTTTTCAGCCCATGGCTGCTACTACAAGGATATCGCCAGTTCATGAACAAAAAGGAATTGAGAAGTTTCTTCATTAAGGAAAGACAATCGATGTCTGATGAAGAAAGAATGCGTCAATCGTTATCGATCGTCAAACAAATCCAAGCGGATCATCGATATCATGAAGCTAACACGATTGCCTTATTTTATCCGATGTCGTTAGAGGTGAATTTATTATCCCTCTTGGAAGATGATAAGACATTTTTGTTTCCTCGTGTAGAAGATGATGGCATTCACTTCTATCCTTATTCAAAAACAATGATATGGCACAAATCAACCTTTGGTGTCATGGAACCTGAAGGTGATGAATCATTTGATGATCACATCGATTTCATGTTAGCGCCAGCGTTATCCATCTCAAAAGATCTTTTCCGTTTAGGCTATGGAAAAGGATATTACGATCAATTTTTGTTTAAGCATCGACCAAAACACGTGATCGGTGTCATCTTTCATCACGAATGGGTGGATGCACTACCTATCTCGGATTATGATCAAAAACTCGATGATGTCATCAAGGGGTCTCTATGAATACTGCATTGATTGTGGCTGCTGGTGCAGGCACACGGGCTAAATTAAATCAGTCAAAAATTCTTTATAAAATAAACCACAAGCCTTTATTTTTATATAGTGTAGAGACCTTTAAATCGATGGGGTATACCATCGTTTTAGTTGTCTCTAAAGATGACATTAATGAAGTGAGAAAGTATGTCACTGAAGATATCAAACTCGTCATCGGTGGAAAAACACGTTCTGAGTCGGTCAAATTGGGCTTAAAGGCAGTCGAGACACCCTATGTCTTTATTCACGATGCCGCGAGACCCCTCATTACGAAACAGACCTTATTTAATATAGAGAAAGCTTTGGAATATCATGATGCTGTCTTGCTTGCCGAAAAATTAACGTCAGCGTTAAAAAAGACCAATATTCAAAACTATGCAAGTTTAAACAGGGATGATTACTTACTTGCTCAGACCCCGCAAGCTTTCCTGACGGAAAAAATACGCTTTGCTTACTTGCGTAATGAGCATACGTATGATGATGATATCAGTTTGTATCAAACGTTTTATCCCGAGGAAAAAATACACGTTGTCATCAACGAAGAACCTAACATGAAAGTGACTTA
>JBBIMC010000238.1:1716-2231 GCA_037444605.1 Mycoplasmatota bacterium
TAAAGCGATTTTAGAAGAAAGGGATGAGCATATGCGCATCGGTCATAGTTTCGATATTCATGCACTCGTTGAAGAACGTCCCCTTTGGTTGGGAGGGATCCAAATTCCTTTTGATAAAGGCTTGTTAGGACATAGTGATGCCGATGTTTTGCTTCATGCGATCAGCGAAGCCATCTTAGGTGCATTAGCACTCGGTGATTTAGGGACACATTTTCCTGATACGGACCCAAAATACAAAGGCATTGATTCAAAACTTATTCTAAAAGATGTCTTAATGCTCATGCAAGATAAAGGGTATATGATAGGGAATATTGATGCGACGGTCTATGCTGAAGTTCCCAAATTGAATCCGCATATCTTAGCGATCCGCGAAAGTATTGCTCGAATGATGTCCATTGATCTTGATTTGGTTAGCGTGAAAGCTACTACTTATGAAAAAATGGATGCTATTGGCGAACAAAAAGCGATGGCTGCTGAAGCAGTTGTCTTATTAAAGAAGGTGTAATGATGATTAT
>JBBIMC010000239.1:0-247 GCA_037444605.1 Mycoplasmatota bacterium
CCAGTCATTAAAGAATATTTCACAGACGATGAACGGTTTATCATGAAAGAGGCTGTGGAAGACCACCGTGCATCGAGGGAACAACCACCAAGAACCATCTATGGCAAAATCATTGCAGAAGCTGATCGTGACATCTCTCCCGACATTGTGATGAAGCGTACGGTTCAATTCGGGTTTAAACATTATCCTGATTTAACTAAAGATGAACATCTTGCGAGAGCTTATCAACATATTTTAGAAAAATATG
>JBBIMC010000239.1:271-2166 GCA_037444605.1 Mycoplasmatota bacterium
GGCTAGATACAGAAAAAAACCGACAAGGCTTAAAAAGTATTCATGATTTATTAAGGGATAAAACTAAGATGATGGAAACTTTAAATAATCTTTATGAAAATGAAAAAAAACGCAACCAGTAGCATGAAAAATAATTGTGCTATGTTACAATATTCATGGAAGATACGATTGCAAATTTAAAAGGAGAAAAGTATGATTATTGGAACAGTACGTGAAGTAAAAAACAAAGAATTCCGCGTCGGGTTAACCCCTTCAAGCATTAAGGAATATGTTGCTCACGGACATCAAGTCTTT
Organism: Mycoplasmatota bacterium; assembly: GCA_037444605.1. Lineage (GTDB taxonomy): Bacteria > Bacillota_I > Bacilli_A > Acholeplasmatales > Acholeplasmataceae > Peloplasma. The sequence goes on from JBBIMC010000239.1 coordinate 566, forward strand.
GTTGAAGCAGGTGCTGGCATCAGCTCTGGATTTAGTGATGATGATTACAAAAACGCAGGGGCAACGATTTTAAAAACCGCGGCAGAGGTTTGGAATCGTTCAGAAATGATCGTGAAAGTGAAGGAGCCTTTAGCTTCTGAATTTCAATATTTAAGAGAAGGTTTGATTCTTTACACATACCTTCATCTTGCAGCCAATGAAGATTTGACCCACGCATTGATGGATTCGAAAACACAATCAGTTGCTTATGAAACCATCACATTATCTGACGGGTCTCTTCCTTGTTTAAAACCAATGAGTGAAGTCGCAGGCCGTCTTGGTGCGATTGAGGGGGCTAAATATTTAGAAAAGCCTTTTGGCGGTAGTGGTGTATTAGTGTCTGGTGTTCCCGGAGTTGCACCTGCTAAAGCATGTATCATCGGTGCAGGTGTTGTGGGAGAAAACGCATTAAAGATGCTTGTTGGTCTTGGCGCTGATGTCACCATTCTTGATGTGAATTTAAAGAAACTTACTTACCTAGATGATATTTATGGTGGTCGTGTGAAGACGCTTTACAGTAGCCAAGATAACATTGAAACCACTGTGAAAGCATCAGATCTCGTCATTTCAGCAGTATTGCTTCCCGGAGCAAAAGCACCAAAACTGATCAAGCGTGCTTATTATAAAGATATGCGTCCCGGATCAGTCATCGTCGATGTGGCGATTGACCAAGGTGGTTCCACTGAAGTGGCTAAAGCAACCTATCACGATGACCCAACCTATGTTGTTGATGGTGTCATTCATTATTCAGTCGCGAACATGCCAGGTGCTGTACCTCGCACATCCACGATTGCACTCAACAACGCTACCTTACGCTATGGCTTAATGATTGCTAATTTAGGATTAGATGAAGCGATTAAACAATCCAATGCGCTTAAATTAGGGGTTAATGTCTATCATGGAAACATCACCTGTCAAGGTGTTGCAGAAGCCTTTAATCTCCCACTTATCTTACTATAAAATTAAAAAATCGGAGAACTCAACCTTGGGTCTCCGATTTTACTTTCAAATTCAAACATTTTGATTTATAATAGACGTGAGATAAACATCTCAATCTCAACACAAAGGAGAACATCATGGTTTCCAATTATGAATCTTTAGCAACTTGGGGGACGATTATCTATTTTGCAATACTGGGTATTTTATTACTGACAGGGAATGTCATTCGCAGAAAAGTGCCGATTCTAAGAAAGTCACTATTGCCCACTGCCGTAATCGGGGGACTTTTGGGTCTCATCATCAAAGAAGCTCTGGTAAGACCACTTACTGGGTATAGTTGGTGGATCGATGAGGCTCAAATTGACAAATTCAATATGTTTTTAAATCTTGTGACGTATCATACGATTGCCATTGGTTTTATCGCAATGGGTCTTAAAGTCAATGAAAAGTTCAAGATCAAGACACAAAGAGCACACAGTTATTATAATGGGATGGTCATTGTATCTTCTTATTTACTTCAAGGGATTATAGGAATTGGGATCACTGCCATCTTTGCGTTCACCATTTTCCCGGTTTTCAAAACAGGTCCTGGTTTAGCAACCGGTATCTTGTTGCCCTTTGGT
>JBBIMC010000240.1:0-2098 GCA_037444605.1 Mycoplasmatota bacterium
AAACCTCTGGTCCCCCATCTCACCTTAATCAGACAAGCCATGTTATCGAATGATTTAAATATCCCTAAGTTTGAATTTGAGATACTTTGGAATGTAGAGGACATTCATCTTTACTTGAGCCATCAAATCGATGGGGTCTTGACGTATCAGCCACTCCATACCATTCATCTAAAATAAAGAAGGCGGCTCGCCTTCTTTTTATTCGGGTTGTTTTATTGCTAATGCGTCTATATCTGTATCGAGTTCATAATTAATATTAGGAAGCATAAAACCATGAATCTGGTGGAACTCTTTGATAAACATCTCTGTTCCATGAAGACTAAGGATTTCAGCATCTGAATAGGTAGTCATCATATGAATGGTTTCCCTTTGAGTTTCTTCTTCCATTTCTAGATGATCAAGACGAATTCTACCTTCGGAGTCAACGATTCGCTTTTGAACATAAACCATATCTTTATATAGTCGATATTTATGAGCTGTAATAGTTTCATGGGTGTGATTTCTTGTCATGACATCAAATAAGCAACTGACATAAACTGGCATTTGGGGAATGAAGACACTCGCTTTTGTCACGACAGCCTTTGATGAGGAAATCAATGCTTCACCTTGATAGCGTGAACTCAAGAAGTTATTCATTCTTAATGCAGCGTGTTCTAAATCTTCTTTAGCTTTTCCAAGGGTTCCACCACGATAAATCTTATCAGTCGTTGGTCCACCAATATAGGTGTATGAGATCGTCTTGAAGCCAGGATTAAGTAAATCATGATCGGCAAGGGCATGAATCCATTCTTCCCAGGCACTTCCACCCATGACATAAACCGTATCCTTAATTTCTTCTTCAGTCGCGGTTCCAATGACAAGATCTTTGACAGTTAAATCGGCTAAATCAATCGTTTTTCCAATCGCATCACTACCGATCGCTTTAATCGATGATTTCACAAGATTCCCTGTTTCTTCATTAAATCTTGCCCCAGCAGCGAGTGAATAGATCACTAAATCCAATTTACCGAAATGTTGTTGAATATAGTCAATGACATCTTTTTTCATTTGAGAACCAAAGGCATCACCGACGAAATCCTTGTGGATGTTCTTGGTTTCTTTAGCAAATTCTTGGAAATAGATGTTATTCCACCAACCTGCAGTCCCGGTTCGTTTTCCTTTAGGTGCAGTTTCATAAGAGATGTTGAGCGTATCAGCATTGCCTGCAAAAGCAAGTGCAATTCTCGAGGCAAGCCCATAGCCAGACGATCCCCCAATAATCAATACTTTTTTGGGACCAACAAATTTAGGGAATTGCTTGACCTCTTCAATTTGATCCAAAACAAAGGACTTGCAACCGAGTGGATGAGCATTTAAAAATATGTTTGAACGTATGGATGGTTCGATAATCATAATAGACCTCTTTAAAGTGTAATTTGACATACGTCTATTATGATACCACAACTATTTCGATATTCAAAGTAAAACAATGAAAAAGACATGAGTGTTGGCTCATGTCTACTGCTGTTTTTGTCTCATTAAATCAAGTTTTTTATTTCTCTTCTTAATATAGAGAATGACCATTCCAGCGATACTTCCCATGACCACTAAGAAGGGTAACATGGTTGCAATAAGTAAGATGAATCCTTGGATAAAATCCACCAATCCATTCCAACCACTTGAAAAGGCACGTCCTAATCGATTGATAAAAGGGGATTCTGTTTGGATAACGGATTGATAGAGTGTCAAATTGACTTCGCTGTAATCTGCCAAACTATCAAAAACATTAAGTTCGCCTTGGAGATGACGTCTTTCTGTTTCAAGATGAGACAGTTGCTCATTGATCATGATCATGTCAGTCAGTGATGCTTGATCATAAAGTTCAATCAAACGTGCGATTTGTGCATCAATAGCAACAATTTGATTGGTCTTATCTTGGTAGCCAAGCGAAATGTCAGTGGCGATCATCTGATAACTTTCGACGCTAAATTCTGATGTTAAGTGATCGATAAAGGTATCTAATCGATCACTTTTGATACGAATGACGAAGTTTGCTGAATGATCATGAATAATCTCTTGATCAAACCATTCATCGTCGTTCATGAACGACTTGATCAAT
>JBBIMC010000241.1:0-2085 GCA_037444605.1 Mycoplasmatota bacterium
CATCCAAGATAAAATATTGTTGATCGACTTCGATCACATACATATTTTTCCCGTTTTCACCAAGCCCACCTAAGGCAAAAAAACGGATTTTACTCATACGATCACTTCCTCAGTAACGCGTTTTAACTATCGTTATTATACCATGTTTTTCGGATTACTCAATCATTTTACCTCATAACTATGTTATGATAAATGTAGGTGAGAACATGATCAATTATCCAATCAAGAGAAAACCACAAATCAAAGCGACCAACTATGCCAATTTAGGGATGACTTTAGAGTCTGATATCGAGGCTTCTAACACGTACTACCTCAATCATAATCTCGCTGTCATTCATAAAAAACCAACCCCTGTTCAAGTGGTCAATGTGAGCTATCCAGCACGTAACAAAGCGAAAATCACAGAAGCTTACTATAAGACACCTTCAACAACCGATTTCAATGGTATTTTTGAAGGTAAATACATCGACTTTGATGCGAAAGAAACCAATTCAAAAACGTCCATGCCTTTAAAAAACGTCCACCCTCACCAGATTGAACACTTAAGATCAGTGAGCCTTCATGGTGGAATCGCGTTCTTAATTGTTCACTTTAAACCTTATAATGAGTACTATCTTTTAAAAGCTGAGACACTTCTTCATTTTTGGGATACCCAGGATGAAGAAAAGGGACGGAAATCCATCCCTTATGACACTTTTAAAACACAAGCTTTTCTCATTCCTTTTGGTTATCAACCGAGACTAGATTATCTAAAGGTTGTAAAACAAAATCTCTTATAGTGGTTTCATCTGTGGTTCTACGATGAGCAACAATCGTTTACGAGTGACGATACCTACGACGATGACGAGTACTGTCGTTGTAAAGATATAAATAAAATTATACGCGAAACTATATAACCATAGGGATTCACCTACGGATGCAAATATGCGTGTCGCGATATTTGGGTTTCCGCCATTTTCCACTTCAGACATCGCATATTCAATGCTACTGCTCCATAAAATAACACCCGATAGCGTCGCAGAGATGAGACGAATCGCTGATACAAACACCATAGATCCAATCATTTTTACATGATTACTCAGTGCTTTATGGAAAAGACCTGATAATCCGAAAGCCGTAAATGGAATGACATAATCGAGTAAAACTAAGGACATGATCTTCCAAAATGACCATGACTGTCCCGTCCAAGATTCAAGGGTCACACGCAACGTTTCTAAATAGACTAAGTAATCAAAGCCAAAATTATAGATGGCATAGATCAAACCACCAATGAGCCCATACTTAAGTCCAAAGAGAATTCCGATGAGCACCAAGGGAAACATTGATAAGCCAAAGAATTTCCCACCAAAAGGCATACTTGCATTAAGTCCTGGAATAGCACTGATGATCAAATCCAAGACGATGGCGATCGCAAGTAACTGAATCGTCATCAACATCTTTTTCGTTTCTGATTTTAAAGCCATTTCTTTTTCCTCCTAGAAAAATAAAAACATTTCTATGGATTACCAAAGAAATGGATAGTAAGAATAGATTCTATTCATCAACTATCCCTCCGCTGGCATGGTCCAGATCAGGTTCTGCGGGTCGACTTTCGTCCTCTCAGCATTGACGCTCCCCGTAGTGATCAAACATATTATATCTCAATAATCACCAAAATTCAAATTATATGATAGAGGTTCACATGTCAAAAGAAATCATTGCAGTCATCGTATTATTGTTTCTTCTCATCCTCTTTTTTCTTCCCAACTTCAAAATTGTTAAAGAAAATGAACATCTACTCGTAGAAAGAATGGGTTCTTTCCTAAGAATCATTGATAAACCTGGAATATACTTCTTGTTTCCTCTCTTCGATCGTGTCATCGAGCGTGAGTCGGTTTTACCTCAAAAACGAACGTTACACCTGGATTCATATTCGTTAACATATACTTATCAAATCACGGATATCAAGATGTATGGGTACTATGCACTTGATCCAATCAAAGATCTCGAAATCTATCTTACCGGTGTATGGTCGAATGTAAATCCAGACATCGATGTCCTCAAAGAAACCATTAAGGACCGTGGGATCATTCTCTTGGATATCCA
>JBBIMC010000242.1:0-2047 GCA_037444605.1 Mycoplasmatota bacterium
TTCCCTAGTTTGGATGAGGTGTGATCGGAGATATATCCCATGAGGGGATCGGTGATTGCATCCCATATTCTCGCGACTAAAACGATGACACCAATCCAGTAAGGACTGATCCCCACCGTAAGAGCGAGAAACCCTGGATATAAGAAGTTGATAATGTTAAACGAACCTCCACCAAAGACATCCGCAGAGGCAAAAGCTAATTTCTTTTGAATCCGACCTTTTTCCATATTAATCTCCATTCGTTGAGCATATAATTTCATTATACGTAAAATTTAACAAACTTCAATATTCTATAGATTTGAATATCAAAACATAGGAGAAAAATGGTCTTAAACGTCCATTATATAAGACACCATGCATTATTATGGAAAAAGCATTGACATCATGGTATTTTAAGCATAGAATAGAACTAAACAAACCCACCGTGTGATCATCAATCCATAGAGGAGGAACATCTGTGAAACATCCACTTACAACCTATTTTCTTGAGGTCTATCCAGACTCTATCCATACCATTTTTGACAAAGTCATTTTTTTGATATCGGATCATCAAATTGATTATTTAATTCTTGAAGGACATGATGCCATGGGATTTATTGGTGAATTGATCACGGTAGGATCTTATCAAGCATATAAACTTCCTTTAACTCATCATAACGCGACGATTCTTCGATCATATTTTGCTTTTACCCATCCAGTACCTGTTTTAAGAAAACCTCGTTCCTTTGGTCTCGGTGATCGGTTAGGTATTGCTGGTGAGGGTCACCTTCGTGTCTTCAAAGCATGTGATGCATATCCTGTTCTTGCTCAACAATCCATGCGTGAATTGACATTAACCAAAAGAAGTTATGAAGATGTTTTAGATGCTGCATCGTATGCTGTTTTTAAATATGGATATCATGATGGTTTTGGTGCCGATGGTGATCATTTGAAGAAAATGGAAGATATCGAACGTGTTCTAAAACTTGGTTATACCATGATTACCTTGGATTGTAGTGATTATATCAAAAATGATGTATTGACATTGACCGATGACGAAATTAGAACACGGGTAACACTATCTGATGACTTGAAGAAACGTTACTTAGTAAATAATGTCAATATCGAGGGTCACCTGATCCACTTCTCAGAAATCGATTTGATGCGTGCATGTTATGTTTACCGGGATGCGATTGAGTACACCACAAAGGTTTATGAAAAATTCTTCAAGCATCAAACCTATCAAGCCAATCTTGAATTGTCCATTGATGAAACGATGACTCCCACAAAACCGGTTGAACATTATTTTGTTGCTAATGAGTTAAAAAATCGTGGTGTCGTTTTGGATACATTAGCACCTAGATTCTGTGGCGAATTTCAAAAAGGTGTCGATTACATTGGCGATTTAAATCAATTTGAAAGAGAACTCCAAGTTCATGCAGCGATCGCTCGACATTTCGACTATAAATTGAGCATTCACTCAGGCTCGGATAAGTTTTCCATCTTTTCCATTATCGGGAAGCACACCCAAGGCATTTTCCACATCAAGACTGCGGGAACTAACTGGCTTGAAGCGATGCGTTTGGTTGCCATCAAAGATCCTGATCTCTATCGTGAGATTCATGCTTTTGCCCTTGAATCATTTGCTGAAGCGAAGAAACTCTACCATGTCACTACTGACTTAACGAAAATCCCCTCGCTTAGCACACTCAAAGATGATGACCTGCCTAAATTATTCCAGATGAATGATGCTAGACAGCTGATCCATATCACCTATGGTGCGATTCTTACCGCAGAAAGTCATCAACAAGACCGCTTTAGTACAAAGCTTTATCGCTTGTGGAGCACCTATCATCAAACGTATGCAGAGATGCTTGAACATCATATTGGTGAACATATTCACAAACTTTACCAAGGATTCACTCGTTAATCACATGAATTTTAAGGCGGAAGATCACATCATATTCCGCCTTTTTCATTTATCTTAACTGCCCACTTGACAATTTTTAATCGATAGATTAGAATATTATTATAAACGCTGTTTATTATAATGGACAAAATGAGGAAT
>JBBIMC010000243.1:0-1462 GCA_037444605.1 Mycoplasmatota bacterium
CTGCTTATTTTTCGACGCTTCCAATTAAAGCCATCGTTGAAAAATAAGCAGATTCACCAAAGATAGAGATGGGATCATCTTTGGGCAGAACACCATTATTATCGGGCATGGTAGAATCATCGATATTAATTGCAATTCTTTCGATCGATACATCTTTTCTTCCACCCGCTTGTCCAAACATCATAATGATGTCGGGTTGAATTTCGTGAATTTTTTCAATCACATACCGAGATGAATCATAGAAAGCTACGGGAACTTCACATAGATAGATTTCCGCTGGGATAGTTGCAAGATCAAGTTGTCTGATCGCTTCCATGGAAGGATTGATCGTTTCTCCACCAAAGGGCTGAAAGCCAGTGAGAAGAATGCGTAACATAACGACACCCCTTTCATGTACATTCTACCATAGCAAAGGAGAATTCACTAGATAAAATCGACTTGAGCAATCAGATAAAATTGTATATAATAAATTTAATAGATAATAACAAGAATGGACTGTGCGATGAAAATCATAGAATTAAAAAGAGGTGATTACCAAGATCATCTTCTTGACTACGAGTACACAACTAAATACTATTATCATGTTTCTATAAAGAAGCGTAGTGAGATAAAGATATCGATCAAAAAAAGAAGGTTTTTACGTAAGCAAGTGAAAACATTTCAAGATCATCTCTTTGCTAGCTATATTGATAATCCATTGGTCTATGGAATATTTGACCGAAAAAAACTGGTCGCAGTGATTGAAGGTTCACTTGAAACCTGGAACAATAGATTTCGAATTTGGAATTTTTTGGTTGACAAAAAATATCGTGGTGAAGGGTACGGAAAAGCATTATTTGATCATATGATCGATGTGGCAAAAGGCTTGAAAGCAAGAGCGATTGTATTGGAATGTCAAAGTTGTAATGAGCCAGCAATTCAGTTTTATTTCAATCGAGGTTTACACTTTATTGGGCTAGATACCATGTCATATACTAATCATGATATCGATAAAAAAGAGGTAAGATTTGAACTTGGAATGAGACTAATTGATGTTGAAAATGCTGATAAATAAAACGATAGAATATCGCATCATAAAGCGATATATAAGCAAAATAAAAACGCAGATAATAACTGCGTTTTTTCATTTTACTTTTAATACAACACACTTTAAATATAAACTCTCATCAGAACCTAGAAGAGCCGGATGGTCCTTGCTTTGTATGCGAAATTCAATCATTTGAGTGATACGTTTCGCATCTTTAGATGCCTCCATGAGCATCTCTAAAAAGAGTGAAGGGGTCATATAATGTGAGCAAGAACATGTCACTAAATAGCCGTCTTCCTTGATGAGTTTTAATGCTTGCAAATTGATATCTTTGTAACCCTGGAATGCTTTTTTAACATCATCGTTTTTCTTAGCAAAAGCAGGAGGATCGAGGACGATAACAGAGATCGCAGAAGAATACTAAGAGACTCTACG
>JBBIMC010000243.1:1472-2034 GCA_037444605.1 Mycoplasmatota bacterium
TCAAATTGCTTTTGTTCGTTTTGATACTTTCTCAACAACTCAAAGACATCTGCCTCCAATGCATTTACTTGATCTAATCGATTCAGTACTGCATTTTGTTTTATGTCCTCAACAGCTTTTTTTGAAATATCAACACACGTGACTTCCTTTGCACCATAGTATGCTGCGTGTAATCCAAACCCACCAATGTGTGAAAAACAATCAAGTACAACCTTGTTCTTAACATATGGCTTTATCGCTTTATGGTTATCCTGTTGATCCAAAAAGGACCCTGTTTTTTGACCGTGCTTCAAATCGATGTTCATCAATAACTCATTTTCATGAATTTGAATCTGATCAGGAACAGTTCCAAAAATGACTCCGGTATATAGTTCCAATCCTTCCTTTTTCCGAACTGGAGCATCACTGCGTTCATAGATGCCCTTGGGGTTAAACAAATCAACAAGAATGTCAATAAATATTTTCTTTCGTTGGTCGATCCCTAGCGATAAGATTTGTAGAACGAGATAGTCACCATATTTATCAACGATCAAACCTGGTATACCATCAGCTTCACCGAATA
>JBBIMC010000244.1:0-1878 GCA_037444605.1 Mycoplasmatota bacterium
TAATGCCTTTTCTGTTATTGCATTAATGCTTTCGTACCCTTCTTTATTAATTTTTGCATTGATGGGAAAATATTGCGGCGGCGCTTCCAATCCTTCGGTAACAGCTTTTATAAAATCGTCTTTCGAATTTTGCAACAAAGCATAATTGGTTTGTTTTTGTTCGCCGATGGTGCTGAAAGTTTCGGGGCCTAAGTTTTTTCCGCAACTGCTGCCGGCACCGTGGGCAGGGTATAAAATAATATCATCGGCCAGCGGCATAATCTTTTTCTGGATGCTTTCGTACAGCATACCTGCCAAATCATTCATGGTTAACTCTTCGCCTTTTTGTGCAAGGTCGGGGCGGCCAACATCGCCAACAAACAAAGTATCGCCGGTAAAGATCGCATGATCTTTTTTATTTTCATCCTTCAATAAAAAGCAACTGCTTTCCAAAGTGTGGCCGGGTGTATGTAAAACCTCGATACTTAATTTTCCGATTGAAAATGTTTCGCCGTCTTTTGCAATATGAACGGGGAATTTTGTTATCGTATCGGGGCCATACACAATGGCAGCGCCTGTTGCAGAAGCAAGATCGAAATGGCCGCTAACAAAATCAGCATGGAAATGTGTTTCGAAAATGTATTTGATTTTTGCCTTGCGTTCCTGTGCCAATTGCAGGTATTCATCAATATCACGCAGCGGGTCAATCACAGCGGCTTCCCCTTCACTTTCAATATAATAAGCGGCTTCGCTTAAACATCCGGTATATAATTGTTTGATAAACATAATCAGTTCATTTAAAACAAAGATAATGGCAGTAATTATTTAAAAACAATTATTGAAATAAATAAAAATGCCCGCTGTTAACGGGCATTTAAAAAAATTACAGTGATAAATTATTCTACTAAATCAACTGAATATTTCATCACTTCGGCAATGCGTGAATAATTTGGAGAATAGAAAATGAATTTGCCATTACGAATGGTACTTACAATTCCTGCACGGCGTAAAATAGCCAAGTGCTGGGATGCAACTGATTGTTCGAGTCTTAGTTTAACATACAATTCAGTTACGGTCATTTTCTTGTTTTCATCAAGCAATTTCAACATTTGTTGACGAAGCTTGTGATTTAATGCTCTTAAAATCATAGCCGCCTTCTTTGTTTGAAGGAAATTGATTTTAACAGAGGTCTTACCATTGTTGAGTGTAAGTGTTGTTAATGGATGGTTCATGTTATTTAAATTGGGGGTTTAAAAAAAATTTTTTCTTATTATCAGGTTATAAAGTTAAAATAAATTGTAATTGATTACACATATTTTAAAAAAATATTTCACAAATTATTTTTTGATATTGAAAAATTCTTTTAAATAAACCGGTTCACTGTAAGCTATATCATTGAACTTGTTATTTTTAAATTGAAGTGCGGCAAGTACCGAAAGATGTATAATGGTATGTTTTGTATTGAAAAAAATTACATTTTGATGACTCAGCAATCCTTGCAGTTTTTTGCTGCCGCTGCCGCTGAAAATTATGGGGTGGCGGGCCAGCTCTTTCGAGAATGAATTTTCGTCCAATATCATGGCCGTTGGCGGTAAAACATTCTCTAAGTTATGGTTATACATTGCCGTAAACACTTCCATCCTACGTGCATCAATCATGGGGCAAAATAAAATTTCAGGTGTACCTGCCGATTGTTTTTTATACGCTTCGATCGATGCAAACGCCATCACTTCCAATGTATTAAGCAAAATCAATGGCTTTTTTAACGCAAAGCACAATCCTTTTGCTGTGGCCAATCCAACCCTCAAACCGGTATAACTGCCGGGGCCCTGTGTAACTGCAACGGCATCGATCGAAGACGATGAAATTGCTGTTTCAACAATAATTTTTTTTATGGCC
>JBBIMC010000245.1:0-1768 GCA_037444605.1 Mycoplasmatota bacterium
AGAAAAACCACTAAGGCGAATCGCTACGTGCGACGCCGATCGCGAAATATGCCATCACGCCGAGCAGGCATCGGAAGATGCCGCCGACTCCGCCGTCAAGAAGGTATTCGCCATTCTTGGTGTGGATATTGACCGACCGGAGAGCGTCGAGGAATTCCGGGAAGACTTGCGCTTTGGCAGACGCCTTCGCAAGGTAGCCGACCACGGCATGCTGGCCTTCTTCGGCGTTGCCGTTGCTGCACTGGCGGCCGCCGTTTGGGCCGGGATCGTCTCAAAGATCAACGGGGGGCACTGATGGCCGACTTTCTTCGAGCATTTGAATCAATGATCCGCAACGAGGGCGGCTACAAGCTACATACAGTTGCGGGCGACAGGGGCGGGATGACATATGCCGGAATTGCGCGCAATCGCTGGCCGTCATGGCTTGGTTGGCGCGATCTTGACCACAACGAAACCCCAGACACGTCGCTTGTGCGGGACTTCTACCGCGAACAGTTCTGGAGTCGCGTGAGAGGCGATGACATCGCAGACCAGCGAACAGCATCAACGCTGTTCGATTTCGCAGTTAATGCCGGCACCGTCACAGCGATAAAGTTGGCACAGATTGTTGCTGGCGTGACGCCAGATGGCGCGTTTGGAGAAAAGACGCTTTCCGCAGTCAATGACATGGATGGCGAGAAATTCGCGTTGGCTTATCGTCAACGGCGTACCCGTACTGCCGGAGCATGGCGGAAGCGAATTGTTGAAAGCTGCGAAAGATCGGTTTTCTGGTCAAGCCGGAATTACAGTCAGCGAATCTGGCATAACGCAAGGCGATGTGATCGTGGAATACATTGCCCCGGTCAGTGCGTACATTGCAAGCCAAGCGAATCCAGAGAAGTACGTGAATTCGACACGTTACGTTATGTCGGTTCGTGCAAACGACGACGGGACAACGCGAATTGCCATCAATGGCTACTCGACGATTTCCGGCAAGGGATTCCCGACGGATCGGGCGCTGTCGTTCCAGACGACCAATGAGGCGGTTGACTTCGTTGCAGAGAGGGTTGCCGCGTTCGCTGGCATGAAAGACTCTGTAATCGACCCGACCAGCCCGGAGGGCTACGCAAAGGTCATGTCAGATCCGGCGTTGCAGTTGGAGTATCAGGATGCCCTGGATTCTTTCTTCCAATCACGCTCTGTCGATATTCGCAATGCGATGCGGTCGCTTGGATGGGAAGGCGACATGGACGACAAACAGAACACGGCGGGCATGAGCCGCCAGTTCAGTAAGCGCATTGCAGGCGATAGCGATGCCGAAAGTACGCTCTACATCGTTCGCGGTGAATACAAGCAGGTTGGCGCCGGCGCGAACATCGTCAGCGTCGCATGGGAAGTTCTTTTCACGCGCGGCTATGGCGAGACGAACGAACATGGCGACGTTGCCAAGATAGCCGATGACCTGAGCAAGGCGCCGGAGCAGATTGCTGGCGAGATTGATGCGGCAGCGGCCTCCCATGCAGCAAAAGTCGGCGCTGGTGAGACGGCGGCAATTCCTGCGGTCGACGTGCAAAATGACCAGAAAACCGAAGAGCCAATCGAACTGGCCGGCAACGAGCTTGGCGAATTCCCCGATACCGAGGAAGGAAAGAAGGCGCTTCGTAGTGCTGCGATCAAGTTCTACGAAGATAACCTGATGACGCTTGATGGTGTTCTCAATATCGCTCTGGATCACCTTGTTGAGTTCGACGGCAGAGGCAAGGGCAAGATCAAGTCATTCAGCGCAGAC
>JBBIMC010000245.1:1780-2013 GCA_037444605.1 Mycoplasmatota bacterium
ATGTCGTAGCCAAGCTCGAAAGTATTGTGCGCAACGGCAAGCCGACGCCAATCAGCCCGATGCAGCCGCATCAAATGGCTGCGTCACGCAAAGTAAAGCTGGTTCATGTTCTGAAGACGCCCGTGTTGCTTGACGGAAAATCCATCAAGGTGCGTTTCTTGGTGCACGAGACGGCTGACGGCCATTTCTTCTATGACCACAGTATCGACAAGGAAGAGTTGAGGGGAGCGCTG
>JBBIMC010000246.1:0-281 GCA_037444605.1 Mycoplasmatota bacterium
GTCTTGAATAGCGTCTTTTAGATAGGTTTGTTTCATTTTTCCGACACAAATCAACGTTAATTTCATAAATCAATCACCTCAAGCGGTGTTTGAGATGCATAATATACCTTTAAAGTATCGAAGGACTTTTGGTTTGCTTTAAATACAGTTTGATAGGTTGATCTAATTTTGTCAATGGTATTACATTCATCTGAAATGTGTGCCATGATGACACCTTTAGTTCTTGGTCCAATCATTTTTGACAAATAGTAGGCAGAGTCTTCATTTGATAAATGACCACG
>JBBIMC010000246.1:292-3283 GCA_037444605.1 Mycoplasmatota bacterium
ATTGTTGGATACGGACGATTAGAGTTTTTCAACATCACTGGGTCATGGTTGGCTTCAAAATAATAAAAGTCACAATTGGTTAATGGTTCAATTAAACCTTCCCTGATGTAGCCTGTGTCGGTAACATATCCTAATTTGATGTTTTTAGTTTCGAAAATAAACCCCAAAGGTTCAGCTGCATCGTGTGATAACGGAATGGGTGTAATGGTTAAACTGCCAATACTGAATGGAGAAAACGCCTCAATAATACGTACCTTATCTACAAACTTGTCATTTTCGAGGTATTTCATCGACTTTGCTGTACCAAATGAAGTGTATATCGGTACATTTATATTATTAAATAGGGTTTCCATTCCTCTGATATGATCGATATGCTCATGCGTGACCAGTACATGGGTTAAATGTAGGGCACTTAAATTCTCACTTAACAAGGCGTTGCTTAATTTCTTAAAGCTAATGCCTGCATCGACCAATATTCTTAAATTTTCATGTTCAATATAAGTGGCATTTCCACTGGAACCACTTGCGATAGAATAGAGTCTCAAAATATCACCAAAATCATTATAACATGAAGGCTTACCTAATTACCTAATATTTCATATTAAAGGTTTTGTGTGAGATTGTGAAAACACATAAAAACGATTGCAAACCCCATATATGTGTGTTATATTAATAGTGCTTGTGATTAAAATTCAAGGAGTGAACATTGTGAATAAAACTAATCTCATTAAGAAATTAGCTGCTTTAGTCCTACTTACGACTTTTGCAGTTACGCTTGCCGCATGCGGTAGCGACTCATTATCCACCCCTTACGGTAGCCTTGGAAGCACGGTCTATCTAAGTGGAGACGGGTATAGCATCACTGAAAAACAATTGTATCAAGAAATGCGTTTAAGTAGTTCTTCAGTCTTAGTCGAAATGATTGAAAAAACCTTATATGCTGACGAATTAGCAATGATCGAAGCAAACCCTGCAACTTATGCTGAAGATTTATTAAATTTTGCTAATGAAGCAATTTTCGGTACTTCTGATATGGAAGAATTGAAGGATTTAGATTCGAAAACAATTAGCACAAAAGTGAAATCATTCGTGGATTCATTCTATCTAGCTAACGCGACTGTAACTGAAGGCGATATCGATGTTGTTGATTTCGAAAACCACAGCGCAGCTATTCTAGATTACTATAAACTTAACGTTGCTAAAAAGATTTATGCAAGAGAAATCTTATTAGAAGAAGTTGAAGATAAAGATTCTTCAAGCTACATCGACATCGACGAAGATTTAGCTACATACTTCGATAACAGCGTTAAAAACAATTACGATGTGAGTGCAATCACCATTCGTTTCGTAAACCTTAATGAAGCAAACGCGACATTACGTAGATTTAACTTAAAGGCTTACAGAAGCCAATTATATGTACTCCAAGACCCAAGAGTAAGTGTGGTAACTGGACGTGCAGCAACTGCATTATCTGACCTAGGTATCGCAAATACAGGTTCGATTAGCGAAGCAGATTATCGTAAGTTCTACGACAAATACTCCATCAATCCAGATGCAGGTTCTGATTCCGATGTAGCATTAACTCAAGATGAAACCCTTGTAAAATTCTTAGAAATTTACAACTACATTTACAGTTTCCGTGATCCAGTAAATACAAACTACACTTTTGATAGCATTCTAGCTGATTTGGACAATGTTCCATTTACAAAAGCATACGAAGACTTCACAAACACAAGCCTACGTACTTATATTTACAACACACTTGGAACTGCTGAAGGTGAAACCAGATTTACAGCAAGCCCACGTTTAAGCGGTTCTAACTATTTCTTAGTTTATAAGCTTAAAGACCATAACGAAGCCGTTCTTGAATGGATGGATGAAGATGAAGAATTCATCGTTTATAACGAAGCTGGTCAATTAACTGCTAAAGCAGAAGAAATTTATGATGAAGTGTTCGATGCAAAATTAACCACTTCTTATATTTCTACAAAAGCTACTGAAAGATTAAATGAAGCTGATGTTGTCATTTATGACGAATTGGTTCAATTATACTTAGCACAAAGCTTCAGTGAAGTTAAATTAGCTTCTAAGTCTAGTAAGACTTTAATCGCTAAAGTGAATGATACTGAAATTACTGTTGATGCATTCTATGCACAACTTGAAAAGAGACTTGGTGTTTCTGTAGCAATCGATATGGCTATTCGTCAAACACTTAAGGCTTCTGATTATGTAGATACTATTACCGATGAAAAGATGGATGAATATCGTAAGAATATTGAAACCATCATCAAGCAATTTGGTCAAGACTACTACGCATCCTCTGGTTATCCAGCATCGATGGGTAGAAAGAACTTCTTAATGTTAGCATTCCGCGCAACTTCTATCGATGAAGCCATTCAAAACGTATATGTTGCAGCTGCATTAGAAGATGCTTACCTCAAAGACCTTGAAGCACAATATGGTGACTCTATTTATCAAACATTAGCAGATTATGCGAACCGTTTAAGAGAACAATATTTCTCATTATCCTCTTCACACTTACTAGTTTATGTTGATATGGATGAAAATGACAGCCCAGATGATCCAGCTGAATACTTCGACACATTAGATGCACAAGAATTGGCTGACTTCCAAGCTCTATTGGTAGAATTCATGGTTACCATTCATGACAAAGCATTGACATACTCTTCAATCTCTACTGGTTTAAATGCCATCGTTGAAGAATACAATACTGCTGGTCGAATTGCACCACAATCTTGTACAGTTCCACCACTAGATGTTACCCCTGAATGCAAATGGTCAGAATACAAATCTGCAGGTCTAAACCTCAAGTTTGAAAACTTATCAGCAATCACAAACTCAACAAATACAATTGGTTCAACATCGAAGCTTGACGATGCATTCTATGCAGGTGCTAAAGAAATTTATGCACAAGTTAAAGCTGAATATGACGCAAACAACAGTTTCCCTAGCCAATGGTTACAATCCTCC
>JBBIMC010000247.1:0-277 GCA_037444605.1 Mycoplasmatota bacterium
AAAAATATCGGTGTTACTTTAAACCTTCAATTTTAAAAAGTAGAGAAATATGAAAAAGATATATTTAATATTAATAGTTTTAGTTTCTGCTCTGTCTGCATGTACAGATCAGTTTGCAGAATACAATAAGGATATAAAACATCCCGAAGTTGTGCCAGGCGAATCATTGTTTTCGAACGCACAAAAAGAATTTGCTGATTATGTAAACAATACGAATGTAAATATTAATATATTTAAGTTGATGTCTCAGTATTGGACAGAAACTACTTATATTGAT
>JBBIMC010000247.1:287-2758 GCA_037444605.1 Mycoplasmatota bacterium
AGCGAATTACGATTTGATTACTCGTAATATTCCAGCAAATACTTATGATAGACTTTATTTGCGTGTATTGAAAGATTTGAAAGAAGCTTCAACTCTTATCGAAGAAGCTCCAATGCTTTATCCAGAGCAAGAAGCTCCTGTAAAACAGAATAAATTGCAAATTATTGAGTTGATGAACATTTATGTTTATTCTCAGTTGGTAGATATTTTTGGAGCAGTTCCATATTCTGAGGCGCTAAATATCAATAATGTTTATCCAAAGTATGAAATGGGCTCGGACATATACGCCGATTTATTTGTAAGACTTGATGCAGCTCTTGCTAAACTTGATGACAGCACTGACAGTTTCGGAGATGCCGATTTGTATTATGGTGGCAATGTTGCTTCTTGGATTAAATTTGCGAATTCTTTGAAAATAAGAATGGCTATTACGATTGCAGACGCAGATGATGCAAAAGCGAAAGCGGCAGTAGAACAGGCGGTTGCAAATTGTTTCTCTTCTAATTCTGATGATTGTTTAATTCATTATGTTACATCGGCTCCTAACTACAACCAATTGTATGCCGATTTGATTGCTTCAGGTCGTCATGACTTTGTTCCTGCTAATACAATTGTGGATATGATGAATTCATTAAGTGATCCAAGACGCGATGCTTATTTCTCTAATAAACTAGACACTTCGTCGGTAAAAGACGTTGTTAAGCTTGCTTACGTGGGCGGTGACTATGGATATTCTAATTCGTATAGCCAGTGCTCTCATATTGGCGATAAAGTTCAAAAAGCAGATTTCCCGGGTATCATGCTGACCTACTCAGAAATTTGTTTTTACTTGGCTGAAGCTGCCGAAAGAAATTATTCTGTTGGTGGAACTGCTGAGGAAAGGTGTTGCAGCATCGTTCGATTTTTGGGGAGTTGCCGGTGCAGCTGCGTATCTCGCCAAACCTGAGGTTGCTTATACAACTGCAACTGGAACATGGAAGGAAAAAATCGGATTGCAATCATGGTTAGCTTCATATGTAAGAGGGTTAGTTGGTTATAATACTTGGAGACGTTTGGACACACCGGTATTCAATTTGCCAGAGTCATTGGAAGACGGTGGTTCTATCGCTGATATACCAGTTCGTTTTACATTCCCTGTAAATGAACAAACTCTTAATGCAGATAATTATGCGACAGCATCGGATGCAATCGGAGGAGATTTAACTTCAACAAAAATCTTCTGGGATAAATATTGATTGAAAAAATAGATAAATTGAAAATGGCTACTTAATTTTAAGTAGCCATTTTTTTTATGAACACTTTGTTTGCTTTTGCATAATTTTAAGTATTACATATTGTAAGTTTATTATTCTTGTTCATTATTAATTATATAAAATTGTTGTGTTTTTACTATAATTACATAATAATATTGGTTGTTTTACTACAATACGAATGTTAAATATCAATGTTATTAAAAAAACTTTTCATTTGTTTTATTATCGTCTTACTTTTTTACAAAAATTAATTGAAATGTATAATCTGATTTGTGCTATGACCTAATACTCATATAATCAAATATTTATATTGTTCATTCTTGGTCGGAAATTTTATCAGTTTTGCTTCAAAATGTCAATAAAAAGCAAACTTAACTACATATTGACACTTTATTTCTGTATATTTTTTCTTTTTATCATCAAAAACTCTTGTTTTTTAATTTTTAATACTTTATTTTTGCCAACTGATTTTAATGGCAAAAAAGAAAATGCAAATTAAAGAAGATTAATAAACAAAATGTTAAATTTATGAGAAAACTAACGTTCTTATTGGCCTGCCTGTTTTTGGTCGGCTTAGGTTTGGTTAATGCTCAATCAAAATCCGTTTCAGGAAAAGTTATTTCGGCGGATGATGGGCAACCAATTATTGGCGCTACTGTAATGGTAAAAGGTACTGGTTCTGGTACAATTACTGATACAGATGGTAAATTTACGATTCAGCTACAGAGTGGAGCCAAGGTTCTTTTGGTGTCATATGTTGGTATGAAAACTGTTGAAGTTGAAGCTGCTAATGGTATGACTATAAAACTTCAGACAGATGAATTAGTTATTGATGAAGTTGTTGTAACTGCTATGGGTATAAAACGATCTGAAAGATCACTCGGATATGCTGCTACATCAGTTTCAGGGGATAATATTTCTCAACAAAGAGGTACAGATGCACTTTCTGCTTTGTCAGGAAAAGTTGCTGGTCTTCAAGTTTCCGCTACTGGTTCAGATCCAGGTTCAGCTAATTCTGTTATTATTCGTGGTATTAGCTCTCTTAATGGAAGCAATCAGCCATTATATATTGTAGATGGAGTTCCTATTGTAAATAATGTAATAGAGAATGATGCCTCTGGGCGTCAGACATATAGCCTAGGAAATGGTGCGAATTTAATTAACCCTGATAATATAGAGAATATTACTGTGTTAAAAGGAGCTGCTGCAACAGCTATT
>JBBIMC010000248.1:0-2859 GCA_037444605.1 Mycoplasmatota bacterium
ACAAAGTTTATTAAAAGAAGAATTCGATAAACTTGGTGATTATGGTATGTCACCTGAAATTTTCGCCAGCTTCGTATTGTCTTTAGGTCATGAAGCTTTAGGCATCGCGTTAGACGGTATGAATAGCAATATCGATATGTATGAAACCGATATCATTGCTAAACAAGCGGAAATCACTGCTTGGTTGGGTGGTACAGAATTCACCACCATGCGCAATGCTTTAATCGCTCATGTGGCTTTAGAAGACCAAGCATTGTTTGGACAATTCTTGATGAACCTTGGTTCAGTCGATGTAGAGCGTGTCATTAGCGCAAGCAAAGAATACGCGAGTGCGTTGTATTATGAATACACACCATACATCGAATATTACTATTATGGTGATGAAACTGACCAATACATCGATTTATTCATCCGTATTCTCAATCATGCCGATCAAATGAACGACACAACGTTCTTGTCATCGATCATGAGTTACTATCCAAATTTACTTGACCCACTTTACGATGTGTATTATAAAGCTTCCGATTTAGCTTTCTATCAAGAACAAATCGACCAATTGTATCAAGAAATTGAAATGGTCACGATGATCATCGATATGCTTGAAAATGAACCTGAATATGTGAGAACCATCATTGAAGAAGTGGGCACTTACATTCAAACGGTTTATCAAGCCATTCCAGCCACTCTAGTCGAAGATATTGAAGACTTGCTAGCATCTGGTGAATTATCGATGTCTGAAGTCTTGATTCTTAAGGATGAAGTCGTTCAAATCTTGATCGATACCATCCCTGAAGAAACCAGTTTCGAAATCTTCTATGAAACTTTGATTACCATGGCAGGTAGCATGTTTGGCTACAACGTGACCACGTTGGCTGCACACGCTGACACCATGGCACAAATCCAACGCAATTCAACTTTACTTGGACTTGAATTCTTGTTATCAGTCGATGAAACAACCATCAATGAAGTCCAAGCAATCGTCACAGATATGGTAACCCCTGGTTATTACGACGAAATTGAAGAATACTACTATGAAGGTGAAACAGACCCATCTAAAGTAGCTGAATTGATTGTGTACGTGTTAACCTATTTAGACAACTTCTTAGCTGAACAAGCAACCTTAGTTTCACAAATCGAAGCGATCGATGTCACCCCAATGGTGGTGGATTTTGCCGGATTCGCGGTTGCGATTGCGAAAGCACAATTAGAAGATGAATTAGACCCTGCAATGTTTACCAAAGTATCCGGTTTACTCGATGAAGTCGTGCTTCAAATCCCTGCTTATATCGATTTCTATGAAATGGTTTATGACATGGATAAAGCGTTATTTCAACACTTAATCGAAACCGAAGGTGCGATTTTATTCGAAATCACAACCTTCGTTGAAGACGAAGAAAAGACCCCAGAAACCGTTCTTAACTTTGTTGAAATGATGATTGACCATGTGATGGATTATCGTGGTTTAATCCGTAGCGACATTGACTTAGCATTTGTGACTGCTTGGGTCGATCTATTGAAGTTACCTGTTCAAGTCGCATGTATCCAAGGCGGCATTGATGATGACTGTGATGGTATCTTTGAAGCCGTTAAACCAGACGTCATTCAAGTCTTGATGAATGTCTTAGAACTTGAAGAAGCGGTCACTGCTGAACTCGATGGTGTTGCTGATATCTATACTCAAATCAATACATGGGGTGTGGACTTAGATACTGGATTGATGATTCATGTCATCATTTCATTAGACAACGTCTTAGACCAAAAACGTATCTTGATTGATAATACCATCGCAATTGTCATCGATGATATTTTAGGCAATGAAGACCTTCAAGCTTTATTACAAATCAACCCTCAAATGATACTTGAGATTGAAACCAACCTTACCGATGGTATCGCTCATATCGATGCAGAAGCCAATCGTATTGCTGGATATGCGTTTAATAACTTAACCTCTGAACAACTCGATGATATTCACTATTTCTTCGATATGTTCTCTGGTAGTGAAGAACCCCCAATGATGAATTAATTGAATTTTGAGAATAAGCACCCGAAACGGTGCTTATTTTTCTGATTAATTATGATACCATAAAAGTAGAGGTGATTTTATGCATGTGATTGAAATCAACGATTTGAAGAAATACTATGGCAACAAACGCGGTTTGGAAAAAGCGAGTTTGTATGTCAATAAAGGCGAAATCTATGGTTTTATTGGACCGAATGGGGCTGGTAAAACCACATTGATCCGTATTTTGTTGGGGTTATTACCAAAGGACACTGGGGTTGCGAGAGTCTTAGGGATGGATTGTAAGATGGCCGAATCAAAAATTCATGAACAGATTGGGTACATGCCTTCAGAAGCTGCTTTTTTTCCTGAATATAAAGTGAAAGAATTGATTGCTTTCTATTCAGCCATTCGTCCAACCAATCCAGCGTATGTCCAAAAACTGGTTGAAACGTTAGACATCGACGTTGAAAAAACATTCCAAGCGTTATCGTTTGGTAATAAGAAAAAAATTGGCATTTTGATCGCTTTGATGCATGAACCTGAACTGCTCATATTAGATGAACCTACCACGGGATTAGATCCACTCATACAAAAACAATTTCTTGGTTTATTATTGGATTTGAAAAAACAAGGTAAAACCATTTTCTTATCGAGCCATGTCTTATCCGATATTCAAAAGGTATGTGACCGTGTTGGTCTCATTAAAAATGGGGTGGTCATTCTTGAAAATGATATGCTCATCCTTAAAAAAGAAGAGCATAAAATCGTCGAATTTACCCCGTATCAAGCGATTCAAATCGATGGCATGACCGATTTTCAAACAACCACTTCAGGGGGCACCTTTAAATACCGTGGAC
>JBBIMC010000249.1:0-3086 GCA_037444605.1 Mycoplasmatota bacterium
ATGAAGCCCGCTTTGCTTACAGCCTTGTAGCTGCACAGCTTAAGGAGTTAACTGAAAGCCTCGACCCAAAGATCAGGCTTGAAAAGATGATTCACACATACCTTGCAAGCGGAAACGTTGACGCAACGGTTCTAACCACGCTTATAGACAAGTGGCTCAGCATCGAAGTTGTTGGGTTAAAGGCTGGAGTGGTGGTGCCGTGAGCGTAGAGGACATTGTTGAAGAGTATAGCAGAAAGTGGAAGGTTTCGCGGGAGGAAGCCGAGCGCAAAATAAAGAAAATGCTGGAGGAGAAAACTCCATCTCAGGAAAAAATTTTCCCCGAACCAATCGGAGAAATAAGCAAGAAAATCCAAGACATAAACCAGGCTGCGTTAAGCACAGCCTATACTCGAAGGCTTCTAAGCGCTCCACCCGAAGATGTGGCTGCCTTAAGGGATAAGATAGAAAAGATCGACGCGGTTGTGGCGGATCTTAAAGCTGGAATTGAAGCTAAAATCAACCAAATCACCGAAATACTCAACGAGAAGACTAGGAAGGAGCAGAGGGAGGAACTTCTAAAAGAGCTGGACAGTAAAATGGATCCGTTAAGGCAGACCCTTCAGAGTATGGTGGAAAAACTTAAGGGCTTGGAAAAAGGCGAGTCGCCCACAAGCGGAGCAATGAAGCTAGCTGAAGCTGTAAAGCCAAGTGAAATCCTGAAACAGGCAGACCAACTTGCTGAGGAGGCTAAAAGCTGGCTGAGTAAACTTGGCTATAAGGTTGAGCCTGAAAAACTTTCCCGCGATGAAGTTCAAAAGATGATTCAAGAAGCTCAGAGGCAGGCCTTGGCAAACCTTCCAGCTGAAGAACTTAAAAAAAGGCTGCAGGAAGCCGGATACAAAATTGTAGGTGGACCCCTAACCTATGAACAGGTGGAAAAGCTTATGGAAGAGGCTAAACGAAAAGCCCAGGAAGAAGCCATAGATGACAAACGCATAGACGCCGTTGCCGGCATAATCAGAGAAAGCGTCTCAAAGATTATTGAAATGTTCAGGCCCGCCGTTGAAGTTTGGCTTCAAAGCACACCCCCACAAGAGGCTTCAGGAGGCAGCGGAAAACGGAGCATGTTAAAAGAGGCTTCAAAGCAGCCAGCAAGCTCATCCTAAAACTTAGCAAATTGAACAAATCGAAAGGGCCGGACGTTTCACTGGCAAGCTTGGACTGAAACTTTTAGAAGGAGCCATTGAAGGCTTAATTAAGGGACTGCTTACAGTCATGGGGGCAGAAAGGCTAAGTCTTTTTATTGAAAACGACTGGAACATCCTCGAAAGCGTTTTCTATGGGTTGCACCGCCCACCTGTAGAGGCATACCAGAAGATGACACCTGAAGAAATCGCCAAGGCTGAACGTGTGAGACAGAACCTAGCCCGCACCGTTTTTCCCGTCATAGGCATGGCCCGCAGAATAGCCGCAAACTTTCCAGCTGAAACCGTTGAAGCCAAAGTGACGGCAGAATGGCTTATGGAGAAAGGCGAAAAATACTTCCCAGAAATTGTAGCTGTAATCAAGCAACACGGCGAGAAAGGAAACGATTGGGTGCACAAGCAAGCCGAAGAGATCAGACAGTTTCTAACAGGCAAAATAGTCTTTCACCCCCAAAAGTTATGTTTTGTTAAAGTGGAGGAGTTGAAGGCTGAAATTGCCAAACAAGCATCAAAGTCTACCGTACAGTCAAGCTGAAATTAACAAAATTTTAGACGCCATCATGCACCCCTTGACTAGGGATTACCCGTGGCTCAACATCGTAGACGGGCTCCTACACGCCCTCAACGAAAAGAACCCTAAGTCAAGCTTACGGAAATTTCTACGCTACAACCTTAAGTCTTTAATTGATAGTTTACAAATGGAGTTGATGCGGGAAGTTGAGCGAAACGCAAGAGAAAATCTCAGAGGGAAAAGAGGCTGAAAAGCCAAAAGAAATAGCAGAGCGCTTGAAAGAATCTAACGAGTTCGTGAAAAAAGGATATAAAGGTCATTTCCTAAAAGGCCCTTATCCTTGGGGAACAAATCGAAAGCCCATGTTTCTGATACAAGTGGTAAGGAGAAAACCAAAAAGTTTTTGGAACTGGTGAAACCTTCAATAAAGTGTGGTGTAGATGGCTGACGAAAAACTTTTTAGCGAAACAAGAAAGTCACACGAACCAGCTCACGAGAGCGTTGACGAAGAGAAACTTCCCCGATTCATACAACAAATATTAGTAACGCTGACTAAAAATTCTGAGGTTGCAGGGCTGATAGCGAGCATCGGGGCCATTACACTTGGAGCCTCATTGATGCTTGATGACTATCGCGACTTCGGGAAACTGGGAAATGAACGAACTCCACCTGTACCCCACCATGAGATCTACGGCATCCTCATTTTTGTAGGGGGGATAGCGGGAGCGTGCACTTCAGGCTTAGCCTTGCTTAAAAAACTGCCCAAGCCGAAGAACGTTGAAAGGCTGCCTCGAAGCCTGCTTGAAGGCGCTCCCCATGAGATTATTGAGAAGTTTCGCTGAAAAGTTTTAACACTCAATAATGCAATCTATAAGGTATCCCCTGCATTAGGGAGTTTTCTGCGGTTTCCGTATAAGTAAACTTTTAAAGAAGAATAATTAATATTATTACTGGTGTTCAGTTTGGGTCAGAGATTAGAGGATTACGCTGCTGTGGGTACAGTTTTCGCCATTCCGATAGGCGCTGCTGCCCTCAGCCTCTTGTTGAAACCGACAGAAGCCATAGCTGGATCCGCGCCTTTGAAGGTTTCGCTAAGCGAGTCCATGGGCTTCAACATCAGCCCATACACTTACGTGTCGGGAATAATCAGCGGCATAAGGGTGCAGGACATACCGAGGGACATCTGGTACAGCTGGGATCGTCCAGGCCCATGGAGCCCAAGCGCACCCGTCGTAACTGTTGGCTCTAAAACGCTCTACATAGCCTTTTGGGCTGTGAACCAGGGCAACGCTACTGGAACCTTGACGCTTACAGTTAAGGATGACACAGGCAAGACTCTTGCAACGAAATCAGTGTCCTGTGCTCCTGGAGCTGGTGTTGGAATAGAAG
>JBBIMC010000250.1:0-326 GCA_037444605.1 Mycoplasmatota bacterium
AAGCTGTAAAAGTAAAGTTCTGATGCTAAAAGCAAAAGGCTAATGAGAATTCTATGGAAAATGCACACATTAGTTTCTTTGATGCGATAAACGAAAACAAGCGAAATACACTAATTCTGATTTTTTTTGTGTTTTTACTGTTTCTCGGAGTGATACTTGCATTTTCCTACTTAATCGGTCTTGGTTATTTCGGGTTTTTTATCGGGTTTTTTATTGTTATAGTTTACTTTTTTATCGCATGGTTTAACGGAGACAGGATACTCCTCGGCATTGCCGGAGCGAGAAAGGTTACGAGCAAAGAAGAACCATTTATCTATAATGTAGTT
>JBBIMC010000250.1:415-1076 GCA_037444605.1 Mycoplasmatota bacterium
ACAGGACGCGACCCGAAACACGCTTCTGTTGCAGTTACGAGAGGACTTCTGAAAACCATGAAGCGCGAGGAGCTTGAAGGAGTTCTGGCGCATGAAATATCTCACATAGCAAACTATGATATAAGACTTATGATGATTGCAGTTGTTTTTGCAGGAGCGATTGCACTGCTTGGCAACATAACATGGAGAATGATCATGCATGGCGGATTACGGGTTGGAGGAGGAAGAAGGGGTGGCGCAAGCGTATTGCTTATTCTTTTAGCGATCGTGCTTATTATACTCGCTCCGTTTTTTGCAGAGCTAATAAGATTCGCGATTTCAAGGCAAAGGGAGTATCTTGCAGATGCGAATGCTGCAAAATTAACAAGATATCCAGAAGGCCTTGCAAGCGCATTGGAGAAAATAGAAAAAATAGGCATGCCTGTCATGAATGCAACTGATGCCACTGCGCCGCTTTACTTTTCCAATCCTCTCCAGAACAAATTTTCGCATTTATTCTCAACCCATCCGCCGACTGAAGAAAGAATAAAACGATTAAGAGCAATGTAAACACAATGTAAAGAGATAAAGAAAAAGGATTCCATAAATAGGTTTAAATATGTTGTTTGAATAAGCACATTTAGCATTCAATGAGGTGTATATTATGTATGGAGTTTCACCG
>JBBIMC010000250.1:1095-3367 GCA_037444605.1 Mycoplasmatota bacterium
TCACCGCAGGCGTATGATAGAGCGATAACGGTATTCAGCCCTGACGGAAGACTGTTTCAGGTAGAATACGCAAAAGAAGCTGTAAAAAGAGGGGCGACTGCGATAGGAATCATCGCAGAGGATGGAGTTGCATTAGTAGCGCATAAATCAATTCACTCGCGACTTGTGCTTCCAGAATCGCTGAAAAAAATATTTGATGTTGATTCCCATATCGCAGTTACCGCATCTGGCCTTATCGCAGATGCAAGAAGGCTTGTTGATATCGCGCGGGTTGATGCGCAGAGGCATAGGATAACATACAACGAATCACCGACTGTTGAGTCAATAGCACGTTCTGTTTGCGATCTTATGCAGTTATACACGCAATACGGCGGCATAAGGCCTTTCGGAGTTTCACTACTGATTGCAGGTGTTGATGATATGCCAAGGCTTTACGAGGCTGAACCAAGCGGTGCTATGACTGCATACAAAGCTGATTCAATAGGAGCTAACAAAAAGGAAGTAGATGCAATACTTGAGAAAAACTACAAAGAAAGAATGTCAATTGATGATGCAGTAGAGCTTGCAGTTGCTGCACTCAAGAAAACGCAGGATGAAAAGTTGCTTCCAGAAAACATGGAAATTCTTTGTATAAGCATCAAGAGCAAAAAATGCACATATCTTTCTGAAAAGGAAGTTGCGAAGTACCTGAAATAGACATAGGTAAATGAATATTATGCTACTTTACAACAGTTCCACCATGCTGCTTTCCTTCTATTGCAGCATTGATGTCCAAAGGATTTTGCCCGCTCACGAAATGAGTTTCTATTCTTGAACGCGCGATTAATTTGCATGCAAGGATATCAAAGATAAAATTCGTTCCTGCTCGTCTTCTATCGCCTTCAACTGCGAGAGTTATGAGGCCGTCGTAACTTAGTGTGTTAAATTTCTTTGCATTTGGATTTTGCATTGGGTCGGAATCATATATCGCGTCAACATTTGAGAGATTTATTAAACGAATTGCGTGAAGCGCTTCTGCCAAAAGTGCTGCATCAGTGTCAGTTGTTATTCCTGGAATCGTTCCTCCCATCACGATTACTTTCGCTTTTTTTGATATCTTTACCGCATCGTCAAAATCAGTTATTACTTTTTGATAGGCAGGCTTTCCAATGATTTTTATAACTTCTTTCGCATTTTCTTTTGTCGCTTTTATCGCCGCACTATCCGCCTCAAACTCATTCCCTCCATTTTTCCTTACCTCGCTTGCATAATCCCTAGCTTTTTTTCCGCCTCCTGTTACTATTCCAAACTGATAACCACGCCCTACCCTTTCAGTTATAACTTTTTTAATAGTTGCTAGAAATTCCTTGTTCAATCCATTTTCATCATATACAAGCGAGCCTCCGAGCGAAATCACAACATGCACGAATACCACCAATAGCTATAAAAACGCGTAATCTTATAAGTATTACTAGAGTGTTCAGGTGGTTTTATGGACAACCTTGGAATAAAAGAAATAGAAAAAATGCTGGCGGAAAAAGAAAAGAAGATGGACTTGCTCGTAGTAAAAAGCAGGGAGATCGTGCGGCTCTGCTCAAATGCGATAAAGGCGATTCATTCGAAGGAGATTGAAGATGCAAAAAAACAGATAAAGGATGCAGAAACGCAGATAAAGGAGATAAGAGGTTTTGCAATGGAATTCCCTGGCCAGTATAACCACATAATGCAAGAGTATGCAGAAGCGAGAATAGTCCTTCATGCGATTGAGAAAAAAGAGGTTCCATCTTATCGCGAGCTTGGAGATATTCCAGAAGAGTCTTATCTTAATGGGTTGTTGGATGCGATGGGAGAGATAAAAAGGGAGATGTATGAAGCCATGCGAAAGAAAAACAAAAGTGATGCTGAGACTTACTTTAATATGATGGAGCGAATTTATGATGAACTGTTGCCGTTGCGCTTCTCAAATTCAATATTGCCTGATTTTAGAAGAAAGCAGGATGTTGCACGGATGCAGCTTGAGCAGGCAAGGGGAGAACTGCTCTAACGATACGTATTGTGAACAAAATTTGAGAACGAAAAATAAAATGAAAAAATGAACTCTGGTATGCAATCTCGCATTCATATAATTGTTTATGGCCGTGTTCAGGGAGTTTTCTTTAGGGCGAATACTGAAAGAATTGCAGAATCGCTTGGGCTAACTGGTTTTGTGCGCAACAAACGCGACGGCACTGTTGAGATAATTGCTGAAGGAGAACATGAAAAACTCGAACAGCTTCTGTTATGGTGCAGGAAA
>JBBIMC010000251.1:0-3532 GCA_037444605.1 Mycoplasmatota bacterium
AACGCTGCCCGGCTAGCGAGCTTGGCGTTGCAGTCGCTGGCAATGCTGGCGAGCGTGTCGCTGTCGATGTACATGCCGTTGCCGGCGGACAGGTGCGCCCAGATGTTCTGGAGGCTGTACAGCGGCGCGGTCAGCTTCGGCAGTTCGGCCCCCACCGCTTCAGCGACGGCCTGCCGGATTTCTTCGCGCAAGGAACGGCCAAGGTTGGATTTCGGCAAAGTCGGGGCTGACGGGACGGCGGTTTCGCGGTCGAGAATGTCGAGCACCCAGCGGCGGAATTCCTTGGCAACGGTCGTGCGCGAAAGCATCGCGAGCAGGTGAGCACCACGCAGGGAGAAGATGCGGGTTTCCTGTTCGCCGCCCGCCGTCGGCAGCTTAACCACGGCGGTCATGCTGTCGGTGAATTCGTCGCGGTGTCGGTCAAAAACCTTCTGAACCTTGTAGCCAGCGGCGTAACCAAGGGCTACCCCAATCTGGGGCAGCCTTAGCCAAGGCTGATTGTCGCGGTCAACAACAGAAAATTCGGTGTTTTGGAAAACGAGTGCGGTTGCAGTCATGGCAGTGATCCTCGATAGCGGTTTGTGTTTTCCGCCTGTCCTGACGCCAATCAGGGTGGGCGGAACCGTACAGGGTTGGCGTACCGGATCGAGGAACCGGCGCAGCCGAAGCTGCCCCTGCACGGACCGCCCATAGGGAGTGCCATGCCGACGGACATGAAAAAAGCCGCATTGCTGACGGCTTGTCCGCCTCGATTCCGGGACGCCAATCCCGGCTGCCGTTGTTGCGACAGCGGACTGATTATGTCCCGGAACACGGGGTGATGCAAGACGAGGGCGAAAGTAGCCGCTTTTCCCTTTTGTGGATAGACGAACGTGCACGGGCTGTCGTTTTCCTTGACTTATGATGTTGCCCGTAATACTATTAAACCATGAATACAGCCACCAAACTACTGGAAGCGATGCGCAACAACCCGCGCGACTGGCGGATCGAGCAACTTCAGACCGTTTCACGGCAGTTCGGCATAGCGGTTCGGTGCGAGGGTGGCAGTCACCATGTCTTCTCGCATGAGGCGGTGACGGACATTGTGAGCGTCCCGGCGCACCGACCGATCAAGCCGGTGTATGTGCGCCAGTTCGTGGCACTGGTCGATAAAGTGAAGGAGTCGCAAGCATGAGCGAAATCAAGAGCATTCCCCGCGTCGTTCCGCCGTGGCCGTTCGAGGCTTACGCGCACATCATCAGCCCGTTGTCTGACGAGGATGGTGGCGGCTACCTGATTACTTTCCCTGATCTTCCCGGCTGCATGGCTGACGGCGAAACCGAGGCCGAGGCGGTTGAGCATGGGCGCGATGCGTTTGTCGCCGTGGTTTCCGCGCTGGCCGACATGGGGCGCGACATTCCCGCGCCGTCGTTCAGCCCGGACGATGCCGCCGCGCCGGGTGCGTCCGGCAAGTTCGTCGCCCGCGTGCCGAAATCCATCCACGCCAAGCTGACCACGCGCGCCAAGGCCGAGGGTGTATCGCTCAATACCCTGGTGCTGACGTTGATCGCCGAAGGATTGGGCAGGCGCGAAAGCCACGCCTGACCCTGTAGCGGAAAACGGCGGGAATCGGGCAATCCCGCCGCGCTACCCTCGTGCCATCGTCTATGACTGTGGCGCGACATGTCCATTTCCAACGCACCGATCAAGGTTCCAACCAAATCCACCGGGATTTTCTCTCGCTTCGGCATGACGGCACGCCGCTGGGCATCGTCATTTCTTGGCCCGGCAAACCAGATCGACCAAGCTGACACCTTCCTGTATGGCGCCGGAAGCACTACCGTCGCCTCCCTTCTTGGAACAGGAAAGCGGTCGGCCAGGTCTCGACAGATCATCTACGACAAGTGGTCGACAATGGAGTCCGACCCGATTGTTTCCACGGCCCTGCTGCTGCTAGTAACTTCAGCCCTGGGAGGACACGAGACGAACGGCGACCTTGTTTTTGTCGAAAAGACCCCGGACGCCAAGAAGAACAAGCAACTTTCCACCATCGCCGAGGAAGTTGCGGCCGATCTGACGCCGCTATTTAACCGCGTAGCCTTCCAGATCGCCTACACGGGGGCAGTGTTCGGTGATGCCTACGCCAGAATCTATACCGACTCGCGCGGCGTGATCGACCTTTACGCCGATGAAATGGTGCGTCCTCCGCTGGTACAGCCATTCGAGCGCGGGAGTCGCACGGTCGGCTACGCCATCTACACCGGTGAGCGAAATTTCGAGCGCCTTGACGTGTCGCAGCTTGCGCGCATGAAGATGCCGCGTACCCAGTGGGTTCCGCAGCATGGCGTGGTGGAAAAGTCACTGCGACTTGCCATCACCGAGGACGACATTGACGGCCTGCCTGTCATGCCGAGCATGGCCGGCGGATCGCTGCTGTACAACGCCGAGGAAGCCTACGACAACCTGACGGCATCGCTGCTTGGGCTTGTCGGGCAGCGCTGGATGGATTCGATTGATGAGCAGATGGTAGCCGTCAATCTTGAATCAATGACCCTGGAGCAGCAAGAGCGGTTTGTGGAGTCCGTCAAGGACATGCTCAAGGCGTCAAAGTCGCACGCCGAAGAGGCCGTAAAGAGCGGGCGCCCGGTAATGGAGCGAATCCGGCACATCATCCCGGTATTCAACGAGAAGCAACTGACCAACATCGGCCCATCGAACGGCGGGCAGTCTGGGCGCGCTGGCAGTATAACGATTGATGACGTAATGCTGCACGCCCGCTTGCTATCTGGATCAATCGGCGTCGATCTATCCATGCTTGGTTTTGCTGACCAGCTTTCCGGCGGCCTGGGAGAGGGCGGATTCTTCAGGGTTTCGGCTCAGGCGGCGGAGCGGGCGCGCATCATTCGCGTCGCGCTGTCCGAGTTCTTCAATCATGTGATCGACATCCACACCATGCGCCGTTACGGTGTGGTGTTCAGCCCGACGGAGCGCCCCTGGGTTATCAACTTCTTCGGCTCCATTTCAGCCCTTGAGTCAGAAAAGCAGCGCACGCGCGCAGACTCCATGAATGCCGGCATGTTGCTGGTTCAGTCCATGCAGATGATGAAGGAAATGGGCGCCAGCAAGGAAATCATGGGCGAGTTCCTGACTAAGACCATGATGCTAGACGAGGATCAGGCAAAGCTGTTCGCTACCATCGTGGATGCCAAACCTCCACAGGACGGCGGCGGCTTCGGGGGTGAATAGTGAGTCTCTACAACAATGTGGCCGCAAGCCTGTCCAGCAATGGATTGATTGGCTCCATCGGCTCAGGCATTAGTTCTGCTGTCGGCGGCGTAGCGGCTAAGGCAGCCAACGCTATGGGTGGCGGCAAGCTGGCATCTACGGTCTCTGGGATGGGTGCGAACATGGCGACGAATGCCGCCATGAACCTCATCAACAAGCACATCCCAATCCAGGCGCAGCGTGCGCTAAATGTTGGCGCTGGCGCCGTTGGCGACATCATGAATGGAAACTGGGAGGGCGCCGGCATGCGCATTCTGGATTCCGGCAT
>JBBIMC010000251.1:3544-4156 GCA_037444605.1 Mycoplasmatota bacterium
CAACCTTTTTCCTGGCATGAGTGGCGTCGCATCGCAGTCCATGTACTGGGGCGCCTCAACTCCGCTTTTTGGCGGCATCAGTCCGACCGAGGCGAGCCGAATATATGACGACATGCGCGGCCAGCGCCTCGCCAAGAAAAACCTGTTCCTGGTCGAAGTATCAAGCAAGCTGCAAGGCGACGTATCGCAGCGGTTCAACATGTTCGCCACCGATGTTGAGTACGCACCATTCACCGTTTCTGGCGAGAAGCGCAAGATCGGCGGTGCCGTAGTCGATTCCGTGCAGGGAAGCGAGCCGGTTGAATTGCGCCTGACCACGATGGACGACCAATCCGGCTTTCTGAAGAAGTGGTTTGCGGCGCACCACGGGGCCGCAGCGGCAGAGGACGGAACCGTCGGCGTTCCGGCGAGCTACGCCGTCACTATCAAAGTTGTGCATGCGTTCATCACCAGGGGCAGCAATCGCGGAGGATACGAGGACATCGGGCTATTCCGCCCGGCAAATCTTGAATTCAGCCTTTCTCGCCGCGAGGACGGCCTACAGGAAGTGCAGATGACCTTTTCCCAATTAGACACTTTTATGAAGCCATGAGCGCCGGCGTATATCTCATC
>JBBIMC010000252.1:0-2951 GCA_037444605.1 Mycoplasmatota bacterium
TCCTTTATTATTAAAGTAAGGCTGCAAGTGCGATAGAGTTAAATTTGGTTTCATCGCTATCGGCACGAGAGGTTAATACAATGGGGTGTGTAGCCCAACAAACGACACTCGCGCTTTTCGCATCCGATAAAAACATCAATGCTTTATATAAGATATTGCCAGCTTCAATGGCAGGCATCAATAAGAAATCGACTTCACCTGCCATAGGGTCATTAACCCCTTTGTGTAACGCTGCCTCTTTATTGATGGCGTTATCAAGACCAAATGGACCACCAATTTGATAAGAAACATCGGTGTGAGATTCGATTAATGCTTGTGCATCGGCGGTTGCAACCATCTTCGGATTGACTTTTTCGACCGCTGCAATCACACCCACATTCGGCTTTTCAATGCCGATTTTGTGGAGGACTTCCACGCCATTTAGGATGATTTCTTTTTTAAGTTCAACATCTGGAGCGATATTCATCGCAGCGTCTGATAAAAGGAGTAGTTTGTGATAATGTTTGAGTTCCAATAAAGTGATGTGTGATAGACGTCTCGGACCACGGATACCGAATTCTTTATCCAGTACTGCTTTAAGCAAAATCGACGTATCAATCAAACCTTTCATCAAGATATCACCTTCGCCTTGACGAATCATGTAAGCGGCTTGTTTACAAGCCAAAACGCCATTGGGTTCATCGACGATTTGATAGGCTTTTATATCATAATGGAGGGCTTGTAGTTCATGCGTAATGGCAATCTCATCGCCAACCAAAATGGGTTTAATATTCAATACTTGTCTGGCATGTTCAACGGCTTTTAATACATAAGGGTCATTCGCAACCGCCACGACCAATCGCTTTTGTGGTTTATTTTTGGCTAATTCAATCAAGTCTTGGATGGTTTTAGGCATAGACTTTAACCTCCTCTTGTTGGTTGAGTACACGTAAAGCCCCTTCAGCTAACGCCAGCATTTCATCTTCACCAGGATATATATGAACTGGTGCGATAAAGGATACACGTGACGTAATCAAATCAGTAGTGAGTTTATTATAAGCAAATCCACCGGTTAAAATGATGGCGTCTACCTGTCCTTTAAGCACTGTCGAAGCCGCACCAATTTCTTTCGATATTTGATAGCACATGACTTCGTGAATCTTGGTTGCGAGTGGGTCACCAGATTGGATGCGTTTCATGATTTCCATCCCATCATTGGTGCCTAAATAAGCTACCATCCCACCTTCGCCATAGTTTTTACGTTTAATATCTTCTAAGGTATATTGACCAGAAAAACACATTTTATAAAGTGGACCCAATGGTACCGAACCACTGCGTTCAGGCGACATTGGTCCATCGCCATCTAATGCATTGTTGACGTCGATGACTTTACCCTGCTCATGACTACCGACGGAAATACCCCCACCTAAATGGGCAATGATGAGGTTTAATGATTCATAAGGTTTACCCAAATCTTTCGCTGCTCTTTTCGCAACCGCTTTTTGATTTAAAGCGTGGAATGTCGACACACGTTCGATTTCTTTCATGCCGGTATAACGAGCTAAATCGTGCATTTCATCGACAACCACGGGGTCAACGATGAAAGCTGGAATCGATAGTGGTTTCGCAATCGCGTCCGCGATTAAGGCACCCAAATTCGACGCGTGTTCACCGCGAATCGCATTCCGTAAATCTGAGATCATTGTTTCATTCACTCGATACGTACCGGATGCTAGAGGCTTTAATAAACCACCTCGACCAACCACAGCGGTGAGTTGTTTAACATCATAGCCGGCTTCATGAATGAAGTCTAGAATGGCTTGTTTTCTAAAATCATACTGGTCAATCATTCGTTTAAATTGTTTTAAAGTCGTTGGGTCATGCGAAATGGATTTTTTAATCACTTGGGTTTGATTTTCAAATAAGGCTACTTTGGTGGAAGTAGAACCTGGGTTGATGATCAATAGTTTTTGGGTCATATGGGCTCCTTGAAATCGAATTATCTACTTGTATTATACCAATAAATAGCCATTTTTCTAAGAAAAAAAGCCCAACTGGGCTTCATCCTTATAAGGATTCGATTTTCTTTAAGAACTCTTCAACTGGTTGGTTACCGAGTAGTTCAAATTTGTCGTTGATAACGATTTTTGGTACGCCAGAGACATTGTATTTGGTGGATAGATCATAGAACGTTTGGGCTTCAATCATTTCACCTTTGATGTTGTTGTTGAGCATCGCTAAGCGGTGAGCGGTTTGAACTGCACCTGGGCAGTGTGGGCAGCTTAGGGTAACGAATACCTTGATGTCCACAGGTTTGTTGATTTTCGCAATTCTTTCTAAAACTTTATCAGAGAATTTGAATTCAACACCAGACATTTCCATGATGGCAGAAATGAAGGAATTGATTTCATGACCCGCAGGGATCCCATTGAACTTCACGCCACGATACGCGCCTTTGTCGTCTAAGAAAATGAATGCTGGGGTTCTTTCAATTCCATAAGTCACTAAGTCATCACCGGCATCGGCAAGTTCAATCACTTCTAAATTGATTTTGTCTGAAAGTTCTGCAGTTTCAGTTAATAATTGTGTGGTTTCTTGGCATGTATCACAGTTGCCATCGACGTATAATTTGATGGTGATTGGGTTGACCATCCCTTTAAAAATGTCTTTAATTTGATTCGCTACATCTTGTGAAAATAGTTTTTCCATCTTATTTATCTCCTTTTTGATTGATGAATGAGGTTGCACTTAAGGCAGCAACAGCGCCTTCTGAAGTGGCGATGATGATTTGCTTGTTGGGATTATCCGTCACATCGCCTGCTGCATATAAACCAGGTACCGAGGTTTGTTGGAAACGATCAACCTTGATTTCTTTGGCATCGTTTAAGTCAACCAAACCTTCGAGTAAGGATGAGTTTGGGATATGGCCGATTTCGATGAATATGCCATCAGCTTCAATGAAGGACTCGGTC
>JBBIMC010000253.1:0-2991 GCA_037444605.1 Mycoplasmatota bacterium
TACTAGGTTTTCGAGGAATTAATAAGACTTTAAAATCGAGCATCATAAAGAATAATCATCAGATTCAGAGTAATATAAGTCGTTCGCCAGGAACCTCCATGGAAAGCTATAAATATGTTGAATATCAATGATATATAGCTTTTTTTTGGGTACGGGGAGAAGTCTGAGGATGATTAATCGGACAAGTGTTAATAAGTCAACAAATTGATAGATCCTTTATTAAATTTTAGATATTCTTAGGAATCCCGACAAAGTCTTTCATTTGGGCGATACCGATATAAAAACGACAATGATATATTTTAATGACACTGATATGCTGATAGATAACCACGCAAAGAACGGTAGTCAGATTTTCAGCAGCAATAAATCGAAATCATCGAAGTAAATATTGATAAAATGAAAGTTTAGAAACATAATAAAGATTGAGAGATTTAATAGTAATAAATAATTTAACAAATTTAAAATCATATATTTGCAAAAACAAAATTGCATATTATGAAACCTAATAGCTCAATCTTAAAACTTTCATGGATTAGGATAAAGAAAGAGCCTGCAATATGGATATTGCTCGGATTTTGTCTTTATATAATCATTGCTTTTTATTTTGAAAAAGTGAGGATTCCCTCTCCTTTTTCTCAAAAAACAGTTGACAGCATAAACGCAATGGTGCTTAGTCTATCTTGTAGTTATATTGCAGGTATGATTTTCTATATCATTTCAGAATTTAGAATTCAGACAAGAAAAGCTCGTGCTGTATTAGCTAATGCCGTTGAAGATTTGAGACTACTTAAAGATGATTTTTCAGAGTTGTCTCGATTAATTTGGGGCGATGATTGGCTAACAGGACAAGATGCAAAGGAGACTATATTTAGAGAAATTTCCAACTTGGTTTTTTCCGAAAACATGAATAATAAACCAATCCAAATTCCTAAAAATTTAGTTCGTTTATTTAAAGACTATATTCGTAAGTTTGACTCCTATTTAATTTCAGCAATGTCGTATGAATCGTATTTTTCTCCAGAAGAATATCAGGAAATAACAGAAATACGTATGTCTTTTGCCTTTAATCAAGTCAGAACCCACTTTGACGAAACAACCGATACTTTCTACAATCCGAAAACATTAATGCTTTTTATTAATGATCTGATTGAAGTTAATAAAAAAGCCGTAAAATTATATGTTAATTTACAACGGTATGGATATGATTTTCAAAAATAAAAGTAGTGGTGTCAATGAATTACTTCAAAAAAATATTTAGAATATCATTCTATTCCCAATTTTTTAAAGAATGCTTTATTTCTTCTCCGAGAGTTTACTAATAGAGTTTGATATGTCATTATTTCAACATATATATTTTCAACAAGTCTCATTAGGCTTTTATATGGAGTTTCTCTAAATCCGTCTATTTTCGCCCTTGATTTCAGCGAGTTATAGGCATTTATGTCGCAAACATAGTAAAAGAATACAGGAGTAGATTCGGAAGTCGTTACATGCTTGCCATTCTTGTCAATAACTTTTCCTGCATTAACTGCTTCTATCTGAGTACCCATTTGCTTGCTAAACTCGTCATAAGTTAATGGTCTGTCAGGACGTTTAAATTCAAAAATAACAGCAGATGCAACTTCGTCATAATCCGTTTTTTCGCCATATGTATAAGGAACATCATATATAACCAAATCGGTTTCTAATCGGCTATTAGTCTTTCCCTTCTTTGGCTTATGTTTGCTTACAGCTTTGTCGGAATAAATATATCTATGAAAAGCTAATCTATCATCAAGCAGCCATAAATTATGTGAATCATAAGGTGTATTTTCGTGGGAGCCTCCCATTGCAAAAATCAAATTATGCAACGTTGCTTCTTCAGCATAATTATTATTTTCTTCACACCAATCTAAATACTTGTCTAATAATTCAATAATAGTTTTTCTATGGGCAACATATTGCCCCAATTTAAGATTGCCTTCTTTTGTAATTAAAGAAACAACATCGCTTAATAATGATTGATAATCTTTTCTTCGACTAAAATCTTTTTTCAGCAATCGTTCTCTTTTCTTTAGTATTTCTTTTCTTTTTTTATACTGATGTTCATGCAAAACATCATCCAATTTCTTGTCATCAGCCGTATCTGGAATAGTAGCAAGAAAGTCATTGTCGATATCCAAAGTCCTATATTCCAAACCATCATCGCTGTTCATATAGTTATTTACCATACAACGTAAGTAATTCCTTCTTTTCTCTATAATTTCTTGATACTTATTTTCCAATCCTTTAATTATAAAAGTATCAATATCCTTTTCGACAACTACTGTTCTATGTTCATCGTCAAATTTCAAAGAGCAGTCTTCATTCTCAAAGTCATCTTGTATTTTTGGAAAAACAATTTCATTTCTTGACATATTAACTTTCTCATCTAAATAATCCGAGACGACATATATCTGTAACCAACAATCTTCTCCTTCATTAACAATTTTAGAGGTGAAAATTGGAAATATTTTATCTATACGTTTACCTCTTACCTTCCTATTATGAGCACATAACAAATATTCATGAGCTTTTAGCTTGTCATTTTTAACAAAATAGCAAATAAAATCATATTTCAGGATCTTATCCTCAATTTTATGCTTCACAAAATCAGAAGGACTAAATTGTTGGGTGAGATTGATAGCTTCATCGTCTTCAACAACTCTTATTAAAGGAGCTTTATCTCCTAAATAGTATAATAAACAATGCTCTAAAATATTATCTGCAATATTTTCTTGAGAATATTTTGCGGTAGCTTGCTTAAATTTATCATTTATATCAGAAAGGGTTATTTCGGTCGTATTTTTTTGAGTTTTTGCTAAAACTGGGTCGTTAGGAATCAATCCGTTTTTACGAGATAATTCAAATGATCTAAGCCATAAACATTCATCGCTTGACAATTCTTTGTAAATGCTCTTAATCTTGATAGAATTGAAGTTATTAATTATAAATGGCTAGATTTGAATGAAT
>JBBIMC010000254.1:0-2637 GCA_037444605.1 Mycoplasmatota bacterium
CCGGAGAGAGTGATGCCGGTTGCGCCGGCTGAGTTGTCCCAGATGAGGGGAGACCATGCGCCCAACCCGGCCGTTTCTTCAAAACCGCCATTGGCAATTCGGTTTTCTGCGCCAAACAGCGGTAGAGCTATGAATAGAAACAGGGATATCAGAAATGAACGCATGACAGACCCCTTTGAGAGTTTGCCAAGATTATAACAGATTTCCGCTTTTGGGCAAGAGGGTTTTTGATTGGTTCAATCGCCCAGCCATTCCAAGATTGTGACCGGGGAACCGGGGCCTTTGCGGGGAACATCACTGCGCAGAAGCCGGAAGTCGCCCGGCCGGAAATAATAACTGGCAGACCAGAGAAGAGGCGGAAAATTGGCCAGGTAAACCCGTACCAGCAGGCAATCCTGTATTTGCCCGTTGACTCTGATCTGAGTTTTGTTTTCCTTGCGTGCCCTTAATTTGATGGTGTAGAGATTGAATGGTTCGACCATCCAGAAATCCAGAGTCTGAAGGTTGGTATTGGCCGCGAACAGGCCCAGGGAATATTCTATGGCTTGATACCAGGGCGCATCGTCAATTTTGAAGGTATTGGTATAAGCGGCTTTTTTGACTGTTCCGGCTGCCAGCAGGGTGTTGCCTTCCCGCCGGATGCTGTAGTCATAGGTTTTATCGACGGTCTGATAGGTGTAGGATTGGGCAGAACGGTGATGATTTATAAGAATGCTGTGTAATTCTGAGGTATTGGTGAGTGTGATTCTGGTGCCTTCCGGGGTTGTGGTGATGCTGTCAAAGCTGGTGAGTTTGAGGCTGCCAGTTGTTTCTATGTATAATCCCCAACCGGCTGTGTCAGACAGGAAGAATAGGATTGTACCGAGGAATAAAATGTTTATTAAATGCATATTCTGCCTCTTCGGTATATATTGTCTGGCGTTATTCCATTCTGATTATGCTATTGCCCATTGATATTTCAGAACCGCAAAAGAATAGAAAAATACCAGAAAAACCGTTAGAAACCAGATGACCCATTGTCTTAATACTGGTCTTTCATCGGTCAGAATGGCTGGAATGAGTATTAACGGAAATAGTAGACCAATATATCTGACCGAACTGAGTAGTGATGCTTTGGTGAACAGCAGAAAAAAATTTGGTATCAGATACAACAGGTATTCCAGTGGAAATTTTTTTCTTTTCCATAATAAAAAACCTATTACCAGGCCAATCAGACTGAAACTCAGAAATAACAAAGTGACGGGAGATAAGTCCCAGCCCCAGAAACTGATAAAGCGGGCAGCCTTGATTTCTGAGAAAAATGTACTGAACAATCCATTGGAAACATTGCCCCAGGTGGATTGAATGTGAAGGGTGGCGAAAAAATCTCCTGTTAATGTATATAAATAAAAACAGAAACCAAGCAGGGCAGCTGGGAGTAATCCGATTGTCAGATAAGAAGGTTTAAAACCGTCTTTTCTGAACTGATTCCACATGATCAATAAAAGCGGAATGCTCAGTAATATACCCTGAACCCGACAAAGAACGGCTGCGATACCCAGTATAGAAGTCAGAATCCATTTGCCATTTCTGCCATAATAGAGTGATGCTGCCGCCAAAAATAAAAATATCGCTTCTGTTCCGCTTCTCTGGTAGAAATATGCTGAAGGAAAAACATTGATCATCAGTACGGCAAAAAAGGCAATTCTTTCTGAGTAATCCAGCTGGAATAATTTGAACAGATAGATGCCGGCCAGTAGGGTGAACAGAAAGGAAAGCATACCGGTCCACCAGACCAGTTCAATACCCAGGATCATACCAGCTTTGATAACAGCAGGCCAGAGTGGAAAGAAAGCCCAGTTATCCTGTCTGTCTGCAGAAAAAGGACGTTTTGTATAACCTTTTACGGCCACATTTCTGTACCAGCCACTGTCACTTAAAAATACAATATTGGAGCATGTCGAGTGAAAAACGGAAGGGCTGATTACAGAACGCGGGTTGGTCTTTTCTGTGCTGGTCGCGCCGGTTAACAATAAAGCTATGGAAAACAGTACTATTCTGATGAAGACAATTGTCAATAGGGTTTTTACCAGCATCGTATTTTTTTGGTAGAAAACCTGTATAATGTCTTTGAGTTTTTTACTCATAACCAATAATCCCTTTTTCATCTTATTCCTCATCATATTCCCGGCAGACAGTGTCATGCTCTTCGGTTACAGTGAACAGGTCTTCGTAGAGGGCATTAATTTTGACCTGGTTTTCCTTTACGGTTTTGGAGA
The DNA here is from genome assembly GCA_037444605.1 of Mycoplasmatota bacterium. Classification (GTDB taxonomy): domain Bacteria; phylum Bacillota_I; class Bacilli_A; order Acholeplasmatales; family Acholeplasmataceae; genus Peloplasma. Next base: position 2,259 of record JBBIMC010000254.1, read on the forward strand.
GTCTGGCAATGGCGGTGCCGTCGCCTGTCGTGGCGGCCGCGACCAGGTCTTCATTTTCCTGCTTCAGAGTGGTTTCCAGAGCATGGATTTCTTTTTCGAGCTGGTTGATTTTATTTTTGAGCGGCTTGACCCTTTTGTTTTTTTCTTCCAGCCGGGCGGCACGTTCCTGGCGTGCGGCTTTTTTGGAATTGGCATTGACCTGTTCCTTTTCGGCATTTTCGTCTTCGCCTTCCCAGCCGACTTTTTCCAGAAACTCACTGTAGGTGCCTTCAAAAACCGTCACTTTGCCCCGGTCCAGAACAATCAGGCGGTTGCAGAGTGCGTTGAGATACATTTCATTGTGGGTAACCACCATCACCGCGCCGCCGAAACTGTCGAG
>JBBIMC010000255.1:0-3228 GCA_037444605.1 Mycoplasmatota bacterium
CTTTTTTTGTCGGTGAAGGAAAGGAAACCATCGATAGCTATCGAGGCAATTTTGAGATTGATGATTATATCAAGACGAGAATCCCTCTTTCAGACGTAGAGGTCAAAGATCATGTGGTGATCTTTAGCCATGATGAGATTAAGTTAACGTTATCGCTATCGGTAGAAGAACATCGCTTGGTGGGTAAGTTTTCCCTAAATCAACCGATGAACCGCTTTTGGTTCCGCCTCCATGCTGAAAAAGAAGAATGTGTGTATGGATGTGGGGAACAAAGTTCCTACTTCAATTTGAGAGGAAGAGATTTTCCCCTCTTCACCAGTGAATCTGGTGTGGGAAGAGATCCCCATTCACTTACGACATTTTACGCGAACAAAAAGGATAAAGCAGGAGGGTATTATTACTCCACGTATTATCCAGAAACCTCGATTGTTAGCAGTCGTAAGTATTGGTTTCATTTAGATACTTATGCTTACTCGATCTTCAACTTCAAACACACAAACTTTCATGAATTCCTGACGTGGGAGATTCCCCAAGGATTCATCTTATCCAAGAAAAACCATTACACTGAACTACTTACGGATTTAACCGATGTCACCGGAAGACCCCCATTACTTCCCGATTATCTCCTCGATGGAATGGTATTGGGGGTCCAAGGTGGCCTAGACCAAGTTTTAAGCTATTTAAAACAAGCCAAAGACAAAGGTGTCAATGTCTCCGGTCTTTGGTGTCAAGACTGGGCGGGGTATCGTTTCACGACTTTTGGGAAAAGACTTTATTGGAACTGGAAACTCAATGAATCGCTATATCCCAATCTTCCCGGTGTCATTAAAGAACTCGAAAAAGAAAATGTTCATTTCTTGAGTTACATCTGTCCTTTCTTACTTGAAAATGAGTCTTTATTCTTAGAAGCGGAAAGCCAAGGGTTCTTGGTACTCAATCAAAAGAATGAAAGCTATAAAGAAGATTTTGGTGAGTTTTATTGTGGCATCGTGGATTTAACCAATCCGGATGCGTACAACTGGTATAAAGGCATTATCAAGAAGAACTTAATTGCGTTAGGCATTAAAGGTTGGATGGCAGACTTTGGTGAGTATCTTCCCATCGACTGCAAGCTTCATAATGGGGTAGATGCCGTTCTCATGCACAATGAATGGCCAGTCTTATGGGCAAAATGTAATTATGAAGCCGTAGCAGAAACGAATAACTTAGGCAAAGTCTTCTATTTCATGCGTGCGGGTGGTTATGGATCACAACGTTACGCGACCTCTCTTTGGGCAGGCGACCAAAGCGTGAATTGGGAAATTCACGATGGTATTGCCTCCACTATTCCTGCAGCATTATCTTCAGGAATCATCGGAAATCCATTTACCCATAGCGATATCGGAGGATATACGTCGCTTCATGGAAACATACGCAGTAAAGAATTGTTTGATCGTTGGTGCGAAATGAATGTTTTTACCTCCTATATGCGCACACATGAAGGCAATCGTCCAAAGGAGAATTTCCAGTTCTACCATAATGACGATACCCTATCTCATATGGCTCGCATGACCCAAATTCGTTTGGCACTTAAACCCTATATCAAACACTTATTCCATGAAGCAACGCTCCTCGGATTCCCTGTGCAACGCCCCCTATTTTTCCACTATGAGAAGGACAAAGAAGCGTATACGTTGCAGTATCAATACCTTTTTGGGAAAGACATGATGATCAAACCTGTGGTGAATGAACACCAAGAGAAGATGGATGTATATCTACCTGAGGATGATTGGATTCATCTATGGACGGGTAATCACTATCAAGGTGGTATCGTCACTGTGGATTGCCCTGTGGGCTATCCACCGGTATTCTACCGTAAGAAATCATCGTTTGCCTTTATTTTCGAGGCCATCACTAAGACATATCGTTAAGGAGACTTTATGACGACAAAAGTACAGTCGTATCGCAATTACAAGTTTAAACAAAAAGCGATCCCCTACATCTTTTTAGCGCCAAATTTATTTATTTTCTCCGTGTTTATTATTCTCCCTGCCATCATTGGGATTCTTTACTCATTTACGGATCGGACACTCTTCACGTTTGGATCAGCGAATTTTATTGGGATTCGAAATTACGTGACGATTTTTAAAGATGAGTATTTCATCAAAGCATTGAAGAATACGATTGGTTTGGTGGTTGTTACCGTCCCGTTGATGTTTACGGTGGCTTTACTCCTCGCCACTCTCTTAAAGCAACCGATTAAATGGATTGGTTTCTACCGTAGTGTGTATTACTGGCCGGTTATGATCTCAGCGATTGTGGTCGGGATTATCTGGCAGTGGATCTTAGCGGGGAATTATTCCCTCTTCAATACCACTCTTCGTGGTCTTCATGAATTTCTAACATCCATTGGTCTTGTTTCAACGCCCTATAGTCCATCACCGACGTTAAGTGATGGCACGTTTGCGTGGATCTCAGTCGTGGTTGCCATCTTATGGTCGAGATCAGGGTATTACATGATCGTCTTCTTAGCAGCATTATTAAGCATTCCAGAAACGCTTTATGAAGCGGCAGAGATGGATGGCGCAAGTCGTTTCCAACAATTCCGTTATGTGACGATTCCCTCACTTAAAGCAGCAAGAGTTATGGTCTTGATCTTAGTGACCATGGAAATCTTTAAGATCTATCCCTTGGTCGTTACCTTCACGGGTGGTGGACCGTTTAAAGCAACCGAGTTTACCGTCCAGTACATCTATGAAATGGCGTTTAGACACTATCAGATTGGTCAAGCCAGTGCGATGTCTGTCGTGATGCTCATTATCGTCACCTCATTCTCAGGAATTATCTTCTTTACCTCAAAGCGAGGTGAAAATCAATGAGAAACAAACGTCAAATCATTACCTCGCAAATCATCGCGACATTGCTTATCTTCGTGTTCTTAGTCCCCGTGCTCTATACGATTTTATCGTCATTCAAAGGCATGGCAGAACTGTTTTCAACAACACCGACATTCTTTCCAAAAGCATGGACATTTGCCAATTACATTCACGTGTTATCCCAAGGAAACTACTTACGCTATATCTTAAACTCATTGATCGTAGCGACCACATCCACGGTGATTGCCATTATCATCAATACGATGAGTGGGTATGCACTCGCTAAGTTTAAGTTTAAGGGATCCACGGTGATCATGATCATCATCTTATCGACGATCATGCTCCCTCTTGAAATCTTTATGGCACCGATCTT
>JBBIMC010000256.1:0-1327 GCA_037444605.1 Mycoplasmatota bacterium
AGTTATTACTACTTTAGGTTTATTGCTATTATAAATAATGGCATTGGGTGTAAAGATGTTGAATCCTAAAGAACCCCCAAAAATTAATTCCTGTTTCGAAGTAATATAGGCAGCATTGTAATTAAACATTTCACCTTGCAACCCTTCCGAACGGTCGTAAGTAACTATCTTAAAGAAATAACCTGGAGTTTCATTGGCTGTCGTAACCTTTACACAAGACAAACCACTATTAGTCCCGATCCATAGGTTATGATCCGCATCTTCCTGAATACTTTGAACCAAGTCTGCAGAAAGACCATCCTTTACGTTAAATGTACGCAGGTCGCGTGTATAAGCATTAAACATAATTAATCCATTGCGCGTTCCTATCCACAACAATCCCCTGCTATCTTCGTAAAGATTATTAATATCATATTTGCTCAACTGCATTTTGTTAAATAATCCAGATTCGTATTGTTCAAGCTTATCAGCTGCAACATTATAAATCCATAATCCACTTTGAGCACCAATAAGAATTTCACCAGATTTCTTCTGGATTATTGAATAAACCGATCCATCCGTAATAAAATGCTTTAATCGTTTCCCTGTTGCAGCATCTATTACAACCACACCTCCCCGCAGAGTACCCACCCATAAATTACCAGAGGTATCGTTCATGATATCCCATATGTTGTTATCTGTAAGTACATCCGGATTATTTGGATTAAATCCGTAATGCGTAAACTTCTTGCCATCAAAACAATCCAGTCCCTCCAGGTAATAACCAATCCAGAGCCGGCCTTGCGAATCGCCGGACAGACTAACGATAACATTTCCAGAAGGGCTGTTTGGATCTCCCGGGCGATGCGGATAATTTATATATCTTTCATTTTTCCTGTCAAAATAAATTAGTCCGCCACCATTGGTTCCAATCCAGATATTACCATCGGAAGTTTCATGAAAACAATTTATATCATTATATGGCAACTCAGCTTTTTCTGTAACAGATTTAAATTTAAAAACACTTTCATGATAATAACATACCCCCATCTTATAGGTCCCTACCCACATGATACCTGTATCATCACGGTATAAGCATTTAACGGTATTCTGAGTGATACTAAATTGATTTTTCTCATTATGCGAAAGATAGGTAATCTTACCGGATTTCTTATTTACTATATTAATACCCCCATGATCGGTACCAATCCAAATCAAACCTTTGTCGTCTTCATCAACAGATGTAACAATATTTTTTGTTATCCGATACGGAGCATTTGCTGTTTCGGAATAGACATGCCATTTGTTTTGCTGCACATTATAATAACCCAATCCAAAATGTTCGCCA
>JBBIMC010000256.1:1337-2315 GCA_037444605.1 Mycoplasmatota bacterium
ACTTATGGATGTATGGTATTGGCGAACATCCATAAGTCGCCTGCACTATCTACAAATAAACGCATATCGACCAGATTTCTCATTTTTATTTTTTGTAACATGGAGCTGTCTCGTTTGATAATTTTATGTGTCTGCGCATCCATGCATTCAACCAAGCCATTATCGAACAAAAACCAGTAACGGTTACTGCCTTGCTTGATATCTGTAATTATACCGGTACTGAGGTTCCCGGCACCGCCTTGCTTGTTTATAATTAGTTTTTTCTTTTTAACATCGTACAAACGAACATCTTCGGGAGTGATAAACCAATAATTTTTCCCCAGGTCAATATACAAATTTGTAAAAGAAGTAACTCCGGCAAACTTGTTGAAGATACTATGCAAGTCCTCTTCAAACTGCTCTTTTAAAGGATTATAGATTGCATAACCGGCTCGTGTAGTTAGCCACAGCAGTCCATCTTCTGCTTCCTGTATTCGCAGAATATCATTATTATAGCTACTTGCATTGTCCTGCAGATTATGTTTATAAATCGTAATTTCGTATCCATCGTATCGATTTAATCCGGATGGTGTTCCAAACCAGATAAAACCGGTTTTATCCTTATAAACACATTTCACTTCACTGTTTGAAAGTCCGCTTCCAACATCTACGCGATTAAATTTATAATTGTCTTCTCCGGTTTGAGAGAAAAGAATTTGAGGCAAAACAAGCCATACGAAAAAATATAGTAGTGGTTTTATCTTATTCATCTGTTGTTGATTTCAGTATTGCATTGCAAATATAAAAAGAAAAGGGCATCACTGTTTAGAGACGCCCTTTTTCTTTTTATACTATTTGGAAAATTATCCGTTCATAGAAGCCAGAAATTCCATGTTATCATAGGTTTGCTCCATACGTTTCTTAACAAACTCCATTGCTTCCAGCGAGTTCATATCCGAAAGATATTTACGTAAGATCCACATACGATTTAATGTGGCT
>JBBIMC010000257.1:0-2538 GCA_037444605.1 Mycoplasmatota bacterium
GAAGGCGGCGGGCTCTACATCCGCGGCCAGAGCCTGATCGAGTGGGCGGGGGCGACCGGAAAGCTCATGATCCGCCGCAAGGCGATGGTGTCCGGCGGCAGGGACTACACCCCCGCGCGGTCCTACACGCTCACGCTCGCCGGGCAGGAGGTGGCTCAGGTGTCGTTCCAGGAGGGGCAGTCAGAGGCATGGGTTGCCTTCTCGCTTGCTGGTCTCCCCGCAGGATGGCTGGCCATCGAAGTGACGCCCGTCACGGGCCATGAAGACGGCGAGGTCTTCGCCACCTACTTCGGACACCACTCGGTGCAAGGCGCCACTCCTGCCCAGCTGATGCCCGTGGTGCAGGGCTCGCATGCGCTCAACAGCCGCGGCGATGGGATCCACCGCTGGGCTTGGATGCCCGCCCGCTACACCCCGACGCTCCATCCGCTGGCGCCGAAGGACGTCGAGCCGGTGACCGGCCAGATCCGCGGCCGACTGGTGATCCCCACCGACATGGGCCAGGACATCGTGACGCCCAACATGAGCGCAAGCGGCGTGCTCAACACCCATGGCCGACAGGCCTACTTCTTCTCCGACGTGATGAACGGTGGGGCACCAACCGTGCCGCACATCGACGGCCCGCGGGGGATCGCCACCGGCGGCATGATCGTGGACATCCACATCGCCACGCCCACTAAACCGGGCGACCCGCAACGCGACGTTGAGGCGTATTTCATGACGCCCTGGGCCTGGCGCAAGCTGATGCGCGATGGCTCGATCAAGACCCTGGCCGGCTGGGTGCACGAAGGCCACGCCAGCTACTGGCGTGACGGGGCCGCCGGTGCGACGCTGCGCATGGTTGGCGACTGGTCAGCCATCCCGGCCGATCGGCGCGGCTACAAAGACCCGTGGGGCACCGCCTGGCTGCAGGTTGAGACTGACGAGTCAGCCGCGCCCATCCCGAGCGAAGGCAACCTGCGGCCGCACATCCTGCCCCCCATCGGTCTGGTGGCTGACTCCGGGCACAACCGCATCCTCGCGCACCAGTTCGACCCTGCCCGGCATGGCCCTGAACCGGTGGTCACCGAATGGCTGGGCGGCCTTCACGATCCGTTCGGCATCGTGGTGTGGAACGGCAAGGTCATCGTGTCCGAGCGCACAGCCAATCGGATCATCGAGATTGATCCGGCCACGCGCGAGATCACCCGCGTGATCGTGGAGCGGAACCCGAACTTGCCGGGCGATTCCATGATGGAACCCCTGCGCCGCGCGATGGCGGTTGACTCACTGAGTTCGCTGGAACAGCGCCGCGCACAGCCCTGCCTGGCGCCGGAGATGCTGCGGCTGTGGGGCGACTGGCTGTACTGGGGCAGCTACGCGATCCAGGGCATCAAGCGGGTCCACCTGATCACCGGCGAGATCCAATTCGTGCAGAACATCTGGATGGACCGGCAATCGTGGTTCGTGAACTTCGACATCGCCCGTGACAGCAGCTTCGCGCCCGAAGGCACCATCTTCTGGTGCACCTGGGGCCAGTCGTCCAACGCCGCGCACTTCGGCGTTCAGCCAGACGGGTCAGGCTTCCGGTTGCATGCCAACCAATCCCCTTGGAACGAGCCGCAGGCCTACTCGGCCGCTGTCGCTGTTGGCAGTGGGCGCATGTACTACGCCGGCAGCGCCATGGGCATGACCCGCTACGAGGCCGGGCCGCCCATTGATGTCGCCAAGTACAAGCGGGGTCGTGACCGCTTCTATGCCCGCGGCGGCTGGGTCCGCTTCGGGGCCGGCGGTTTCAACAGCTACGGGCTTGCGCTGCCGTGGGGAGATGATCCAGATCTGGACTACTACTTTGAGTGCCATGACCTGCGCCGCGACACCAGCGCCGGCCATCAGCTGGGCTCAAGCGCGGCGGCGTGAACCTGTTGGGCCTATGGCCCCGATGCGTGACCATGATGGAACACCAGAGCACGATTAAAACCACCGCAGAACACGGATTCAAAGCCGGCGACTGGATCAGCTTCAAAGTGCCAGACCAGCGCTGGTGGCGACGCATGATGTTCTGGATGCTGCGTCGCGGACAGCCGCAGCGAACGATTCGCCGCCGCGTTTCGCAAGTGAGCAATACCACGCTGACGCTGTGAGGCCGAACGCCTGAGCCAATGGGCGCGCAGCGTCCCGCTTGGGCGAACAGTTGTGCAGAGTTTCTGCAAAAGGAGATTGCGTGAACGAGCAACTACAGAGCAAGCTGGTTGAAATTCTCGCCAGCGTTCAGGCGGCCACAAAAGCTGCTGGGGACTTTGCACTTGAACAACTGCCAGACATCGCCATGCAGTACGTGATGTACGGCCGAGCACTGCATTCGGTTGGATTGGCGGCTGGCGTTTTTCTGGCCGTTGCGCTCGGCGTGTTCTTCATAAAGAACCGGGCGGCTATTTTCAGCGTGACTGAGGTGTGGCCGCTCCCTGTGATGATTTTCGGTGGACTTGCATCCGTCACGCTGGTGGCCGCCAACCTAGCGCCTGCCCTGCTGGTTTGGCTCGCGCCGAAGGTGTGGCT
>JBBIMC010000257.1:2569-3020 GCA_037444605.1 Mycoplasmatota bacterium
GAGCTGGCAGGCATGGTGCGGTGAAGGCGCTGCACAACGCAGAGGCAACCGGCCCAAGCGCGGGCCACTGGAGCAACGAGTGAGCGACAACGACACGAACGCACCGGGCCGTGGGGCCGCGTTGGCCGACCAGTTAGGCCTGCTGCCCATTGGCCCACATGACCACCCTGAGCCGCAGACCATGGCGTGGAGTGAACTGGAGTTGCAGGCCATCCGGCAGTACGCCGCGCGGTGTGTGGCCACAGAGCGCGAGCGGTGCGCGCGGAAGTCGCTGACACGCGAGCAGATCGACGCCGTGATGACAGAACACTACCCGCTGAGCAGCCTGCTACGCGAGGAGGTGGATGCATTCGAGCGATGCGTGCGCGACATTGAGCGGCTGCACAGCATTGGTGCCTAACGGCAGCTTAAGCGGCGGCCGTAGGCCGTCCGCTTGAAGCGACAGTTAGGC
>JBBIMC010000258.1:0-4857 GCA_037444605.1 Mycoplasmatota bacterium
ATGTCATTTGGAGCCTTTGTATCGGTGTCTGTACCAGTTGATGGTGCGACTGTAACAGTAGAAGGTCTTGTTCATATCTCAGAAATCTCATGGGAGAAGGTTGAGGATATCAAGAAACATCTAGCACAAGGTGATAAGGTCAAGGTCAAGGTTCTTGGTGTTGAAGAGGGAACTGGCAAACTGAATCTTTCTATCAAGCAACTCCTAGAAGATCCATGGGTTAAGGTGGCTGAGAAATACGCCCCAGGAACATCATTCAAGGGAGAAGTCTCAAGAATTGCTCCTTTTGGAATATTTGTCAACTTCGAGCCAGGTGTTGATGGACTCATCCATATTTCTAAGGCTCCTAACATGAATGACTATAAGAGTGGTGACAAAGTCGATGTAACAGTCGAGAGTGTTGATGTTCAGCACCGCAGAATGTCACTTGGCTTCATGTTGACTGAGGTTCCTGTTGGATACAAATAAGCTATAGTCATTATTAGTCATACATATTGCGTGAGGTTATATGGCAAAAACAAAAATGATCGTGAAGGATGACCAGATCTTGGTTGATTTGGAGTGGATATTCGAGGAAATAAGAGGGGCTAATGGAGACTGGAAAGCGGTTGAGGCTCAGCTTACTACTCTTTTAGCTAGTGCCAAAGAGGACTAAACTGTGAGTCATGGTGGTGGTCATGGGGGCGGGGGCGTAGAGTGGACAAACCCTTTGTCGGTATTTTTTTGGATTTTTCTTGTTGATTTGATTCGGCATAGTGAGCTTGAGGGCGTCAGATGGGGATTCCAGGGCAAAGAGGGTGGTGGTCACGGCCACTAGTTGCACAACGGGTGTAAAATAGTTTTCTTATGCAAAAAGCTCATTTAACTGAAGCTATTGTTATCGGGTGTATAGACTTCCGCTTTCAGCGAGTAATCGAAAACTGGATCCATGCTAATCTTGGGCAGATGGCCTACGATCGAGTGTCTCTGGCTGGAGGGATTTTTGATTTTTACACAGTTCTGAAACAGGTTGAGATATCGCATTCACTTCATAAGATCCAGAAGGTAATTCTTCTTAATCATGAGGATTGTGGGGCATATGGGGAGCTTGGAACCAAAGAACGTCATATTCATGACCTTGTAGAGGCAGAGAGAAAGATAGAGACGCTTTATCCTGATGTGGAGGTGGATACTTATTATATTCATCTCGATGGAAGTTTTGAGTTTGTGTCAAAGACTGGTCATGTAGATAAGCTACAATAGAGGCATGGCAAAATCACAGACAATTTTTGAATGTAGTAATTGTGGGGCACAGTTCCCGAAGTGGCAGGGGCAATGTTTCGAGTGTGGGAAGTGGAATAGTTTAGTTGAGCAGGTTTCAAAGAGTGAGAAAAGGTCCGGTGTGGTAAGTGGTAGGGTTTGTGAACTTGTAAGTATATCCAATGTTAGTAGTTTGGAGCATGCCAGGATCAAGACTGGGATTGGAGAGCTTGATAGGGTGCTTGGTGGTGGGCTTGTAGCGGGTGAAATTGTCTTGATGATAGGCGAGCCTGGGATAGGAAAGAGTACTCTTCTTACTCAACTTGCTCTACTTGTTCAACAAGAGCTGCCAGAGAAAAAAGTTGTTTATGTTTGTGGGGAGGAAAGTCCTAGTCAAGTCAAATTGAGAGTTGATAGATTGCAGCAAAAGACAAAAAGTAATAACCTCTTGATGCTATCTGAAACTGAGGTAGATACTATTGTCGCAACGCTTGAATCAATGAAAGTAGCTGATAGTATAAAGAATGATCCTTCAATTGTTATTGTTGATTCTGTTCAAATGCTTTATACAAATGCATTAACTGGTATGGCTGGGAGTGTCTCACAAATCAAAGAGTGTACGGCGAGACTGATGACCTATGCAAAAGAGCATAATGTGCCAGTTGTTCTTGTTGGCCATGTTACCAAAGATGGGGAAATGGCTGGACCCAAGATTCTTGAGCATATGGTTGATGTTGTTCTTGAGTTGACTGGTGATCGATACCACGATTTGAGGTTATTGAGAACACAAAAGAATAGATTCGGCGCGACTGACGAGGTGGGAGTTTTCCGGATGGAAGAGGTTGGAATGGTGCAGGTAGATAATCCAAGTGAAGTATTCTTGTCTGAGCGGATGGATAATGGGGCTGGATCTTGCGTGACTGTTGTGATGGAGGGGACAAGGCCAGTGCTTGTAGAAGTGCAAGCTTTGGTTGTTGGCTCTGAGTTGCCTGTACCAAGAAGAGTTGCCCAAGGAATCGACGTGAGAAGAGTTCAAATCTTGCTTGGTGTGTTGCAGAAACATGCGAGAGCTAGTTTGGCGGATAAGGATGTGTTTGTGAAGGTGACTGGTGGGTTGACGGTCAAAGAGCCAGCAATTGACTTGGCAATTTGTATGGCTGTAGTATCGTCTCTGACTGGGAAACCACTCCCTGTTGATGCGGTGGCTGTTGGAGAGGTTGGACTACTCGGAGAGATCAGGAGTGTAACATTTCTTGCCAAGCGGGAGAAGGAAGCGAAAAAACTGGGATACAAGAGTTTTTACTCAAGAACCAACTCCCAAAAGGTAAGTGAAATTGTGAGAATGATGAAATAGAGCTTGTTCTGTAGTTAATAGTCTGTAGAAATTTTCTTTCCACGCCCGAGACTTAGTTATCCACAATAGGGGAAATTGAGTGTTTACCAGAGGTAATTAAGTTATAGGTTATGATGATGTGGCGGGTATATTTTCTTATAGGTTGACATTTTGTACTAGACACAGTATATTGTCGCTTACGATCAAGCTAAATTGAATAAATGAGGCATGAAAGTTTAAAAGTGGGCAAGTACGAAAAGAGCATTCCTACCGCTGAGTCGACCCAAATGTGCGCTCACGAGTAGCAATGCTCTGTTTCAAAACGTTCTACAAGCACGTGAATGTAATGTAGTAACGTACTCGCAGTCTAACACTTACTATGTACTAGCGTCAAGCTATATATGGTATGTAGATAGATTTGATGACACTATATGTAGTGTTACCAGAGGGTAATTGCCTCTATTACCCCGGAGTCATGTGAGATAGGGCAGGCTCATAGACTCTGGGATAGTGGAGGCAATTTCGATATGTGAGACCCTCCTTCGCCAAGGCTACGGAAGGGCACCTGCCCGCAATCGCTGAGGCGATAGCTTCTGCAGGCGGTGGCTCATAGACTCTCTTGATAGTGGAGGTAATTTTAAGCGAAAGAAATAGAGTAGAATAGAAAAATATGCAGGTATTTGCTGGATCAGCGAGTAAGAAATTGGGACAAGAAGTTGCCAAGATAATCGGTGCGAAATACGGTGAGATTGAGTTGTCGAAATTCGCCAATGGCGAGACCAAAATCAGAATTTTGGAGCCAAAAATAGAGTCTAGTGTTGTAGTTTTGCAGTCTTTGTCTCATCCATCTGACAATAATTTGATGGAACTACTGCTGATTGTTGATGCGCTGACTCGAATGGGGGCAAGAGATATTACTCTTGTTGTGCCATGGCTCTCATATAGTAAGCAAGACAAAGTGTTTCTCCCTGGAGAGGCATTGGGAGTGAAGGTTGTCGCTAAGATTTTGCAGACATCTGGAGTCAAAAGACTTATTACATTTGATCTTCATAATAGAGCTATCCTTGGATTCTTCGATATTCCAGTGACTGAGCTTTCTGCGAAACCGCTACTTCTAGGGTATTTTGCAAAAAACCTAAATGAGTCTAGTAGAAATGAGACTTTGATCGTTGCTCCTGACGCTGGAGCTGTTAAGGCAGCGACTAGTTTCGCGCAAGAGCTAGGAGTCCAAGTTGTTTATGTTGATAAAAAAAGAGATCTCAAAACTGGAGAAGTCTCGGTTATGGGGCTTAGTCGTAGTGTATCTGGTATGAATATTATCATTATTGATGATAACGTTTTTACCGGCTCAACAATTATTGAACTTGCTAAAGAGCTCAAAAACAAAGGAGCAAGAAAAATCTCTGTTGGACTCACACATCATATGTATATTGATGGGGTGCAGCAGAAGTTAGATGAGAGCTATATTGATGAGATTGTTGTTTCTGATACTGTTACTCCCAATGCGGAGATACTAGACAGTACCAAGAAGCTAAAAGTGCTTTCGATAGCCTCGATAATTGGTAATAGCTTGACATAGGCGAGATACCTGTGGGATACTATCTGTGTAATTTCAGTTTCACCTTTTTACTCTTGATTTCATTTATGTATTTATTATTTTATGCCTGAGCTTTATTTTATAGGAGGTAGCGAAAGTGGTCGTGTCAAAAAAAACAGTTAAAAAAGATATCCCCGAGGTTGTTGCAGCTACGGTTGTTGCAAATCCTCCTGTTGTAGCTAAGCCAGCTTTTGTTCCGCCACCAAGGCCGTTTATCCCAAAACCTCCCATGCAAAATCAAACAAACTCTCAACAGCCACCACAACCTAGACCATATGTTCCACCAGTTGCGCAAGCTGGAGAAGTTTCTAGGTGGAATCAAGGATATGCCCGGCCTGGGATACTCCGTGCTTATTTCTCGCCAAGCGAGAAAGATGCCTATATCCCTTCGATGGTTATCCGGAGAATGGGACTCCGCCCTGGAGATTATGTAGAAGGGATGGCGCGTCCCCCCAAGGAGAATGAGCGATATTATGCGATGATGAGTGTCTCTAAGGTGAATACAAAAGCACCAGTTGAGTTACACAAGCGGGTGAAGTTCCATAATTTGACGCCAATTTATCCAAATCAGCATATTAAACTTGAGACTGGGGCAATGCCTCTTTCGACAAGACTGATTGATTTGTCAGCGCCAATTGGGAGGGGACAAAGAGGAATGATTGTTGCGCCACCCAAGGCTGGGAAGACC
>JBBIMC010000259.1:0-3449 GCA_037444605.1 Mycoplasmatota bacterium
GTTCAGCTCGACTTGTTTCTTGGGATCCTTGATTAAATTCTTAGCGGCCTCTTTGGCTTCTTCAATACTTCCCCATGAAAGAGGATCTGTGCCTGAATTATATTCAGCGATGGCCTCGACCATTCTTAGCCTTTTCCATGGTTTTTTAACACTTAACTGATTTCCCTGATATTCGAACTCTGTTGTCCCAAGAGCATCTAGCGCAGCTTTCTCGATTATTTCTTCAATAATATCCATGCCGTATCGATAATCTTGATAAGCAATTTGAGCCTCGAACATTGTAAATTCGGGATTATGGTCATGATCAATCCCTTCATTACGGAAAACCTTGGTAATTTCATATACTTTTTCAAGTCCACCCACTATCATCCTCTTGAGATACATCTCATCAGATATCCGCAAGTAGAGATTCATATCAAGTGCGTTATGGTGTGTTGAGAATGGCTTTGCGAATCCACCACCATAGACTGGCTGTAGTGTCGGAGTTTCTACTTCTAACATTCCTTTACTGTTAAGAAAGTTTCGAATTGAGCTAATGATTTGACTACGCTTCTTTAGTCTATCTAGAACTTCTGGATTAAGGATCATATCGAGATATCTTTTGCGAAATCGTTCTTCATTATCTTTGAGCCCAAACCAACTATCAGGTAATTGTTGTGTGGCTTTTGTGATTAGTTGAATAGAACTCACCAGGATAGAGATAGCACCTGTTTTTGATTTGGCAACTTCTCCAGTAATTTGCACAAAATCACCAATGTCGATAAGGGATAATTTGTCATACCCTAATACTTGAGTATCAATATTTGTTTTGGTAAGGGTATCTTCTCTTAGGATTAATTGGATTTTCCCTGTTTCATCTATCAAATCAAAGAAAGTAAGAGACCCGTGTGAGCGAACTGAAGATACACGGCCAGCTGTTGTTACTGTTTTACCGTTATAATCATCAAAATTTGATGTAATTTGACCAAATTGGACATCTTTACTTGACCTTGATGGATATGGATTAATACCCATATCTTTGAGAGCGGTCAGATTCTCTCTTCGTGACTTAAGTTGATCTTCTTGTCTAATTGACATATTTTCTCCTTATTTATTACTCTGGTTAGTATAGCATCCACCAACATATCGATGTTCGGCTTCTGGCTTATTCAGCCACATCCTCACTCGGTATGTTGAGAGGATCACGGAAATACCCCGGGGTTAGTCGGGGTTATATCCTGACTAACCACAAGTTTTAGTGGATTTTTTTGATTTTGTAGATAACTTTGCCAGCAGGTGCCTCGAACTCGACAGCCTCACCCTTTTTCTTGCCAATGAGAGCCATGCCTAGAGGACTGGTGTGACTAATCTTCTTCTTCATTGGATCAGCCTCCCACTCACCGACAACCTCGTAGGTATGCTCTTTCCCCGCTGCCTCGACTGTAACTTTGCAACCAATACCAACGCCATCAATATCTTTGGCTTCGTCAGCTACCTCAGCTTTGCTCACGATATCATCTAGCTCTTCTATCCTACCCTCAATGAAGCTTAGCTCTTCTTTGGCAGCATGATATTCTGCATTCTCGGCTAGATCGCCGAAGTCGCGAGCTCGTGCAACACGATCAATGGCGGCCTGAAGTTTTTTATTTTTGAGTTCTTCTAGTTCTTTTTTGAGCTCGGACAAACCGGCAGCAGTGAATTGGATTTTTACGTTTTGGGCCATAGTGTAGCTCCCATTAGATTAATAAACCCTTCGTGAAGAAGGGTCTTTCGAATGATATCAAACCAGTTTTTTTAGTCAATACACCTATAGTTATTGCAAAAGGGGTTGAAGTCCGGGAAGAGTGCCTTTTTCAATAAGTTCAAGCATTGCTCCACCACCAGTACTAATGAAGTCAATGCGAGACAAAGCCTCGTGACCCTTAATAGCAGTAAGAGTGTCGCCGCCTCCAACTATGACAAAAGCTGGTTCATTGTCTGTGAGTTCTTTATAGATAGCATCTGTCCCCACCGAAAATCTCTCGTCTTCAAAGACTCCTAGTGGGCCATTCCAGATGATAGTCCCTGCCTCTTTGATAAACTTCGAGAATAACCTAATTGTCTCCGCACCAATATCTTTGATCATTGTGCCATCCTTGATGAAATCAATGGGGAGAATAAATTTGGCGCTACCATATTTGCCAGCCAGAAGCTCACGAGCTAGTTCATATTTGTCTTGCTCAACGAGACTATCGGCGATATCAATGCCAGTTGCGGCCAAGAACGTATTGGCCATACCGCCACCCACAAGGATTGTATCGGCTTTCTTCGAGAGTACTTGAAGGAGACCGATTTTGTCTTTGACTTTCGCACCTCCAACAACAACAACGAGTGGCCTCTTGGGAGATTTGATACTATCTAAGATAGTATTGACTTCTTCCACTAATCCAAATCCAGCATAACTAGGAAGAAGCTCGGGAATGATTGTTGTAGTCGTTGTTGCGCGATGACTGACACCAAAGCCCTCATTAACAAAGATGTCTGATCCTTGCGCTAGTTCCTTTGCGTATTCATAATCAGCACTTTCTTCACGAGAATCGAAACGTAGATTCTCAAGAAGAACAATCTTGTCATCTTCTGCGTACATCTCTTGTGGAGTTTTGACGAATGCCACTTCTTGTCCGAGAAGTTCGGAAAGATGCTCGGCTACTGGCAGAAGCGAAAGCTCTTTTTTGTAGACGCCTTCTGGCTTGCCAAGATGAGCCAAGAGGCGGATTTGTTTGACACCATGATCTAGGAGATAGTTGATAGTTGGGATAGTGTGAATGATTCTGGCATCGTCAACAATGCGTAGTGTCTTGCCGAGCGAGACGTTGTAGTCGACGCGCATAAGAACAATTTTCTGAGACACATTACAATCCTTAAGAGTTCTCAAGTTCATAGTTAGTTGCCTAGATAGTGATCGATTGTACGTTTGTTGTTGTTTTTGATCGCGTATTTGGTAACCAAATCATTTGTGTTTAAAACTTTTAGCTGAACGAAAATTTCTTGAGCTAGTTTTGATACTTCTTGGATGAGGAGTGTTTTATTTTCGTGAGGAATATTCCAGATTTCATGCTTAAACTTGCCCCACATTCTTTTTCTTTCTCGATATATTATTTGTGCGTCAGTATCTTTGGTGTCCTTGGACTGAGTTAACAAAAAATGATACATCCGTGACTTTAGGCTCTTTGGGAAATTGGGACTATCGAAGATGAGATTCTGCCAGCCGGTAGCAAGATGAATTTCTAGCGTATGATTCTCTGGGAAACGCCAAAGACCAGAAACTGGGAGAGTAGAGGCACCATGCTGGACACTTCCTCCGACACCATATTTTTTACCTGCCTTAGTAATGCTCTTGAGAAGATCAAAGTCAACTTGCATCTTACCGAGAGTACCATCCTCATTCACTACCCCTCCATGACTAGTCCCCGTCTGAATACTAACCTTAC
>JBBIMC010000260.1:0-4410 GCA_037444605.1 Mycoplasmatota bacterium
ATCCTCAAAATGCGGTTAAAATGATCATTATTATTAAATAAGTATTAAATTTATGACCATAAAGAACCGTTTGAAACAAATTTATAAGGAATTATTAAGATGTACTGTATAATAATTAACATATCCAGTTGTTAACCCTTGGTTGCTAACAGGATCACTTCAAAGGGATTGGGGGAGAAACCAATGAAGAGTTTACTCACTAAAGAAGTTATTTCGTATCAAAATTTTGATATGCTCGCAAGCGACATTTTAAGTTTAGCTTCTGAGATTTTACCGAATCAAACACTTTATATCAACTCGCTCAATGATTTCACTCAAGTGACATTGAAAGTTAAAAAAAATGATATCAACATTAATCTTGAAGAAGGCACGACCATTCCTGTCGAAGACGCGATCTGTAATTTGATCGATTATCGTATTGGGGCACCTTTGGTCATTGATGATGTTCGTAAAACGCAAGGTCTAGAAAAAGTTCAAAAGACGATTGATACCATCAACGCCGGTGCCTATCTAGGCATACCTATCACACTCAAAAATGGCATTCGCTTTGGCACATTGTGTGCAGCGAGTAGTGAAGCCTACCAATATGACAACAAGAGCGTGGACTTACTTCAAAAATTAGCGAAGATGTTCAGTTATTATTTAGAACTTGAAAACCTCGCTTATAGAGACTCATTAACAGGGATATTCAACCGACAACATTTATATCGATTCTTTGATGATTCGCCTTTTGATCATGGCGTCGTATTGATGGTGGATTTGGATAACTTTAAGGACATCAATGACACCTTTGGACATGATTTAGGCAACGTTGTTTTACAAGAATTCGCCAATAAGCTAGAAGCTTTTTGTAAAACCACGAAGTATGGTTACCCTACGAGACTCGGTGGTGACGAATTTGTCGTTGTCTTGCCGATGTGTGACCAACTGGATGAACTTGAACCGAGAATGAAGTATTTGTTAGATTTGTTGAGCACTTGGGAATCACCCATCGGTGATGTCAAATTAACTGCGAGCGTCGGTGGTGTTTTATTCCACAAAGATTCGAATACAACCATTCGTTACATATTAAAAGAAGCAGATAAAGCATTGTATGATGCGAAAAAGTTAGGCAAAAATACCTTTAAGTTCATTCAACACACAATAAAATAAGAACATGATTACCCTTAAACCTTCCATTCAAAATGGGAGGTTTTTATTTTCAATATTGAACTAGGGTTTGTTATAATGAAGGGTAGAGGAATATTACCCTATGAAAATGATTATTGCTGATTTAGATGGGACACTGGTCTATAAAAAAGAGATGTCCGACAAAACCAAACAAACCATACAACGCCTTCAAGACGAAGGCTATGTATTCACCCTTGCAACTGGACGTCATAAAGACGCGGTTAAATCAATGGCTAAAACGCTCAACATTAAATGGCCGATTATTTGTACCAACGGCGCGATGATCTATGATTTTAATCAACAAAAAGTATTACATCAAGATGTCATCGAACCCACGGTGGCTAATCGAGTTTTAGCCCTATTAAACCAACATCAAACCGATTATCTTTTATACACCACACAAGTCATCGTTTCAAACCAAAGCGCGAAAGCATTGTTAGAATCACGTATTGGTGCGTTTGAATCTGTGGTGGTCGAATTCGAACAGATTGAACCTTACTTAAAACAAGGGTTGTTAAAAATCTTGATCATTGAACCCAATGAAGATAAGTTCAATGCCTTGAGAACAAGACTATCTCAAATCGATGATGTCTATGTATTGTCTTCACAGGCATCATTCATCGATGTGGGCAATAAAATCGCGAGTAAAGGCAGAGCGTTAAGTATTCTATGTGAACATTTAAGCATCCCGTTAACCGAGGTTTTATCGATTGGTGATCAAGAAAATGACTTATCGATGGTTCAAATCGCTGGCATCGGTGTAGCGATGGGCGATTGCGAAGCTACCTTAAAAGAAAACGCGTATTATGTGACCAAACCCTTTAAAGAAGATGGGTTTACACATGCGATCAACACATTCATATTCAAACAGTAAACACGGCTATCAACGGTGCTGTCAAAAGTGTCGTTGATAAAAATGTGTCCGCATATATAAACAGTGTTTACAAATTGAAAAATGTGGTAAAATAGTATTATGGTAGCGTTTGCTTATACATTAAAAATGGGTTTCCGTTTTTAAGCAAGCCTATTTCTATAGGAAATATATACACAAGAGGAGAGAACATATGTCAAACAAAAACACGGATTTTTTAAAGGCATTATCGGGCATTCAAGGTGTCTATGGAACAAAGGTATATCCTAAGTCCATCCAACAAGTTGAAGATACCTTCGTTTGGATGCAAGCAGCACCACACGCAGATGAATTGGTAGCTTATGGCAGATTAGCAAACCAATTTAAGGGTCAAATTGATGATGTTTCAGGAGTACCTGTGGTCATCGCACCACTCACCTTTGAAAATGGACAAGTACTGAGAAGATTGTTCCCATTTACCAAACCCATCCCTGTTTTAAATAAACAAAGAAGTTTTGGTTTAGGTGACCGTTTGGGTCTAGCAACCCCAGGACATGCGCGTGTGTTTGAACAATACGATGCTTATCCAATTTTTGCTCAACAATCCATCAGAGAACTCACATTAACCCATAGAACCTATGAGGACGTGTTAGATGCTGCGTCATTTGGTGCGTTTAAAGTGGGGTTCACCAGAGGCTTTGGTGCCGATGGTGACCATTTAAAGAAGCCGGAAGACATTAAGTACGCGTTATCTTTAGGGTTTACAATGATTACTTTGGACGCGAGTGACTATATTCGAAATGATGTTAATCACATGACCGATGAACAAGTTCGTCGTGAAGTTCAAATCGATGACATGCTTAAAAAGCGTTATTTAGGTCACCCAATTCAAATTGAACACAGTGTGGTAGAGTTTTCTGAAAATGAATTGAACCGTTGTGTCTTGGTTTATGGAAAAGCCATCGAATTCGCAGCTAAAATTTATCAAACATTCTTTATCGATCAAAAAGCCGAAGCGAACTTCGAGCTATCCATCGATGAAACCTCTACACCAACCACCCCTGCACAACACTATTTTGTTGCGAACGAATTGAAACTCAGAGGGGTTAAACTCGATACGTTGGCACCACGATTCTGTGGTGAATTCCAAAAAGGGATTGACTATGTGGGAGACATCAAGCAATTTGAAGTCGAACTCATGGTACACGCTGCGATTGCGAGACATTTTGGTTATAAGTTATCGATTCACTCAGGGTCAGATAAATTCTCAATCTTTACATTGATTGGTAAACACACCAGAGGTCATTTCCATGTGAAAACCGCTGGCACCAACTGGCTTGAAGCGATGCGTGTCGTTTCCGCGAAAGCACCGAAGCTTTATCGCGACATTCACGCCTACGCCATCAGCATGTTTGGTGAAGCTCAAAAGTTCTATCATGTAACGACCGATTTAAACCGTATACCAGCATTAGAAACTTTAAAGGATGAAGAACTACCAAACTTGTTCCATAACAACGATGCTAGACAACTCATCCACATCACTTATGGGTTCATCTTAAATCATAAAAATGAACAAGGTGAATTTGTATTTAGAAACCAATTATTCGCTTTATGGCGCGATGAAGCACAAACCTATAGCGATATGTTATATGCCCATATCGGGAAGCATTTAGAGCTTTTATACAAAGGATTTTAATATTTCAGGGGAGAACATTGTATGAAATTCAGAGAACACAGCAAGTACGCACTCGTATCACCATCGTCGATGGGGGTTAGAATCACCCCATTTGACAGACAACCTGTCCACACTTCAAGCCTATTTCAGATGCAAGCTACATCGGCTGAAACGAATGTTTTAAGCATCTCTGCAGCGCTTGGACTCAAAACCAAAGTGTTGACCAAATTTGTTAAAGATAGCCCAGTCGCTTTACTCATCAAAAATGATTTAAGACGTCGTGGGATTGACTTTGAAGGTAAAGACATTGAACAAGGTGGCCCTTGGGGCTATCGTCACCAATTTAACATCGCCGATAGTGGTTATGGGATGCGTGGACCACGCGTTCAAAACGACCGCGCTGGTGAAGTAGGCAGAACGATTGCTTTGGAAGACTTTGACTTAAACCGTATCTTTAAAGAAGAAGGCGTACAATTATTACACCTCTCAGGACTCATCGTGGCGTTATCGAAAGAAACCAGTGCGTTTTGTTTAGAAC
Organism: Mycoplasmatota bacterium; assembly: GCA_037444605.1. Taxonomy (GTDB): domain Bacteria; phylum Bacillota_I; class Bacilli_A; order Acholeplasmatales; family Acholeplasmataceae; genus Peloplasma. The sequence continues at coordinate 4,234 of JBBIMC010000260.1, forward strand.
TCGCGCGTTTCGCGAAAGCCAATGGTACTGTGATTTCATTCGATTTAAACTACCGTGCATCATTCTGGAAAAATAGAAAAGAAGAACTATCCAAAGTCTTTAAAGAAATCGCTTCTTTAACCGATATTTTAATTGGTAATGAAGAAGACTTCCAGCTCGCTTTAGATGTCCATGGAC
>JBBIMC010000261.1:0-2297 GCA_037444605.1 Mycoplasmatota bacterium
CTTAGTCCCACCCGCTTTCAAGACTTCAATCCATGCTTGTGGTTCGATTTGCTTGTCTTGAATCATGCGCGATACTTTGGTACCTAAGGTTAATCCGGCAGAGTAGGTATATGGATATAAACCCATGAAGTAGTGTGGTTGTCTCATCCAAGTGAGTCCAGCCCACTCAGGAATCTCAACCGCATCACCCCAAAATTGTCTTAACACACCGAGTTTGATGTTGTTTAAGATATTGGCGGATAAAGGTTGTTTTTGATCGACTTTTTTATAAACTTCTCGTTGGAAAGCAGCTTCTAGTAAATGGGTCACGAAATTGTGATAATACGTTCTTGAAATCATCACCGATTTAATCCAAGTTTTTTCGCGTTCTGAGGATGCTTTTTGGATCAAGTGGTTCGCCATCAATAATTCATTGGTAGTCGATGGGGCTTCGATGAAGTACATCGATGGTCTCGTATTTAAAATGCTTTGATTGGCATTGGCGTATTGGAAATGTCCCGCATGACCAAGTTCATGGGCTAATACCATGACTTCATCCATTTGACCATTCCAGTTGATGAGGATATAGGAGGATGCGCCATAAGGTGAAGAACAGAACCCACCGGTGGATTTACCTTGGTTTTGTGGGAAATCAATCCAGCGCTCATCAAACGCACGATGAACGATTTGGTTGTATTCTGGTCCTAAAATGGATAAGCCTTCTTTTAACAGTTCTTTAGACGCTTCAATCGATACTTTCGGTTCAAAGGTTGGATCAACGGCGATTTTCAAGTCTGCGTAAGTCATCTTGTCTAACCCATGGATGTCTTTTAATAATAACGCGTACTTGCGCATCGCAGGTGCGAGTTTCGTCATGATGCCATCGATTTGACGGTCCATGAAGTCTTTCGATACCTTTTGACCATCGAGTAGATAATCAAAGACACTTGGATAACCCCTGAGTTCAGATAGAATCTTCTCTTTTTGAACATGGGCTTGGTAATTGCTGGCAAAACCATGTTGGTATTCAGAAAGCTTTTGATAGAAGGTTTCATAAGCCTTTCTTCTAACGGCTGGATTGACTTCATATTCATACTCATTTTCAAATAAGGTGAATGAATTGGGATAAGTCACACCATCCACTTCAAAATCGTTGAATTTCATGTCTGCCAGTTTGAAGCGATTATAGTGCATATATGACGCATTGAGGACTGGTGATAACGACACCAAGGTTTTTTCAATCTCTGGTGATAAGGTATGTTTCTTGTCTTCAATGATTTCTTCTAGATAGTATTTGTTGTTATCGCTTAATGCGGCTGCTTTTAAGAGTAATTCTTCGGGTTGTTGTTTGAGTTCATTGGTTAAGAAAGCCATCTTTTTAGAGATGCTTTGAAAACGCATCATGGCTTTCCCTTGACGCATTTGATTTTCTTCCGATATCGAATCGGTAGAGGATTGTAACGACCCATAAGCCCCAATTCTAGACAGTCTACCTTGGATGTCTTGGAATTGATTGAGTGCTTCATGGATGGTTTGTTCGGATGATAGTTTGTTTTCAAATTGTTGACAAAAAGCATCGATGTCTTTTTCAACTTGATCAAACGCTTCTAAATAAAGTGCTTCACTTTTAAATAAATTCGCCATGTCCCAAGTCTGATTGATATTGAGTTCATGACGTTTAGGTAATTGTTTTTTCATTGTATTCGCCCCTTTGAAAAGATTATAACACAGGTGAAATGGGAGTGAATGAAGGAATTGTATCCTTGTTGGTAAATACGAATCGATTAAAGCATGCTATAAATAAAAAAACATCCCTCTATCGTTAGCTTTCGATTATTGGGATGTTTTCATCATATCGATTTATTTTTGTTTTAATTGGGTGAGCAGTTCGTTCAAACGCTTGTCTAAAGTTTCTGGCTTTTTCGCTTCTACTACCTTTCGAACCATTTCTTTTCGATTCGAATAGGCGGCTTGATTGAAGACATCCATTAATTGATGTTCATTCAAAAAACGCGCTAAGACCTCTGGGATTTCAACATCCCTTCTACCTTCAATCAAAGTGAGTGTTACTATGATGGTATCCCCGCCACGTATACCTGTTTGTTCGCGGTGTTCTTTCGATAGTGGAATCAAGTATTTACCATTCATGACCGCAACGGTCGATGGGTATTCATAATTACCGATTGTTACCATTACCGGTGGTTTCTTCGCTGTGCCTAAAGCTTCTAAATTGACTTGTGGTACTTCGATACCGGTGTTATTACCAAATGACAAAACGGTGGTCTTAAATTGGGTCTTAATCATGTTTATGTTCTCCT
>JBBIMC010000261.1:2342-3183 GCA_037444605.1 Mycoplasmatota bacterium
AGGTGCGTTTTTGGCCCAGCAAATGGCTTCTTCTTTCGATTTCACGTCAATTAAGAAAAAACCAGCTACGAGGGTACTTGGGTTTTCAAATGGACCTTCTGTGATGATGGCTGGTTCACCTGGGGTTGTGAATGAAAAGCGTAACCCATTCGAACTAGGTTGTAGTCCCTTGGCCATCACTTTAACCCCAGCCGAATCTAATAAATCATTGTATTCATCCATCGCTAACATTAATTTTTTATCAGGTAAATTCGCGCCTTCTGAGTTTTTAGAAGCCTTGATGATCATCATAAATAGCATACACATACCTCACTCAATTGTTCTGCTTTATTTCATTATATCATGACAAGAAAAAAACGCCTGGAATGGCGTTTTGTGTGAATTAATCGAAACCCATTTAATTGGATATTATCGTTTTGAATAATAATCTTTGACCATTAAAATCAAATCCGCTTCATCCACTTCATAAGACTTACACATATCTAACGCATGGTATAAAATATCCTTCACCGCTTCAATTCTCTTTCGGTTCAGCATCGATGTTGAGTTATTCTTAACATAAGAGCCCTTACCAACCACCGTATAGATATAACCATTGCTTTCGAGCATTTCCCATGTTTTTTTAACTGTGATGATGCTGATTCGCAAATCTTTCGCAATCACTCTAATGGAGGGGAGTGCTTCATCGGGCTTTAAATCCCCATGAATGATTTGAGCAGAGATTAAATCATACAATTGTTGATATATCGGGATTTGTGAACCCATACTGATTTGGATGTCTTTCATATATCTAGTTTTGAAAAATTCATTTGTGAAAGTTTAACAGCCAATAAACTCAGCA
>JBBIMC010000261.1:3193-3946 GCA_037444605.1 Mycoplasmatota bacterium
CCCATGAGCGTGAGCAGTGTGAAGGGCAGTATTTGGGATGTAAATGACCCTTCAAGAAGGTCTCTAACCCATTGGTAACGGATGGCACCAAACTCAAATATAAACCCATAGATAAGGATGGCGATGTTAGCGTAAATGAGCGGTTTACCAAAAAAGTGAGCCGTTTTAAAATACAGTGGTAAGAATATGACATTGAATACACCAAACATGCCAATACCAACACCAAAGAATGTAAGGTTGATGTCTAAAAATGGATTATAAAGTTCATATACATAATTATGTATGAAACCAAAAACCAGTGCAAATAGTACGTGTAACAATTCTAAGATAAAGATGGACATGGCTTTTGAATTAACGATATCTTTTCTTTCCACAGGTAAAGCCCCGATAAAGTTATAATCTTGATTGCTATTATATGAACCGAACACTTGTGGTATGGTTATCCAAAAGAAATACATAAACACAAATGAATAGATCCAATAAGGGATAAACATCAGTGCCCCTAAAATGATGGGTAAGATGAAATAGAACTTATGAATGGATAAATTGAGTTCTTTATAGAGTAAGTTTTTCATTATTTGTGCTCCTTGATCGCGTAATATATCATGATATCGTCTAAACTGGCTTGGCCGTGTTGGATAGCGTCATCTTCTTTTAAATCGGATGTTTTCATCAATCCTAGAAAACCAAATGCATTTTCTTTAAAGGCAATCAATCTGGATTTTACATCGTTGAGTTGGTTCTTAGTCCCTT
>JBBIMC010000262.1:0-1585 GCA_037444605.1 Mycoplasmatota bacterium
AAAAAGGACTCGTTTTCGCGAAACGAAATGAGGCGAATTATCGCTTCTATGACTCTGCTGATTTAGACCGTATTCAGACCATTTTATTCTTAACGGCGTTCGATATCGATTTACAAACCATCAAGGGCATTCTAGACGACCCAAAGGTGGATTTGTTATCGTTATATGAAACCCATTTGGGGGCACTGTATGAAAAAAGAGCCCAACTCGATTTGATCATCTCCAATCTATCTTTAACCATCGACGCGAAAAGGAGGGATGAACCGATGAAAGATTCAGACAAATTCAAAGGATTTAAACAAAACCTCATTGACAACAATGACAAGTTATATAAAAAAGAAGTCATTGAAAAGTATGGTGAGGAAGCCTATCAAAAGAGTCGTAAAGCTTTTAGCCACATGAGCGAAGCGGACTTTGAACGTTTTGGCGGACTTGAAAGGAAACTATTTGAAGCTTTAGAGAAGGCATCAACGACCACAGGTGATGTTCAATCATTATACATGAAGGAAGCATATAACTACCATAAGGAATGGTTGACCATGGCTTGGGGCTATTACCATGAAGAAGCCCACCTCAATATTTGTCAAATGTATTTAGACGACGAACGCTTTAAAAAGCACTATGACGACGTTAAGCCTGGTTTTGCACAACTGTTGTTCGATTCCGTGAAAAAATCCATCCGATGATGGATTTTTTTGGTTTATATCATAAGTTCTTATGGTAAAATAAGTTGGGGTGAGTAAAGCATGAGTAAACCCATTGAATGTAAAAAATGTGGCAAACTTAACCGGGCAGACGCAGCGGTTTGTTGGTCATGTGGGTCGGATATCCAACCCAAATTGACCCCTAAAGAAGCCATCCATGAAGAAATTAAATACCGCCATGAGGTGCTACATAAACGACGTGTTCGTCGGTTTTGGATATTCACAGCAATCATCATTCTGATTACTTTCGGATTTGTTATGATCAATAGTATCTATGGTTCACTACGGGCTGTACCCGAAGATGCCTATTTATCTTCAGTTGAAATATATGACGTTGAGGGACAAACCTATATTGATGTTCAAGTCGAAGGCATCAATATGATGCAAACCAAGCTGAAAATCCAATCCATCATTTTAAGCAATGAAGATAGCACCTTAGAAGTCTCTAGCAACAAAGACCACTTATGGGAAACAGAATACGCTTATGGTATCTTCCGTGCTCGTTTAGTCATCGCTACGCCTGTTTCTGAGTTTACCGATTATAACCGTGTACAAATCAAATTTGGCTATATGCTATTTCAAACCAATTTAAGTGTTCCAAACCAAAATTTCATCATTACCCCATAATAAAAGCACATCCTAGTGGTGTGCTTTTTTCTTGAGTAAGGTTGTATCGAGTAAATCGGCTGTATTGGGTCTTGCATAAAAATAGCCTTGTAAGTAATCGGATCCATGTGAAATCGTCGCGTGGCGTTCATAATCTTCTTCAATGCCTTCACAAACGACCTTGAGTTTAAGTTCGTGTGCGACATCAATCATGAACTTCAATAATGGTACACGGTGGTCTTTGGATTGAATATTGCGAATGAAGCTGCGATCAA
>JBBIMC010000262.1:1611-2054 GCA_037444605.1 Mycoplasmatota bacterium
GACGTTGTAAGTAGGTTAACGATGAATACCCTGTGCCGAAATCATCTAAGGCGATGGCGAAGCCCATCGCTTTTAAAGCCAACAGTGTGGTAATCGATTCATCAATGTGTGTCAATACGGCAGACTCCGTGATTTCGAGAATCAATCGTTTTGGGTCACCATCAAACTTATCTAGTAACACTTTAATATCATTCAAGAAATTTGGGTCATTTAAAACCCTCGCAGAAAGATTGATTGAAACCATCATATCGATGCCTTGTTCTTCCCAAATCTTCAACTGTTGAATCGATTCCTTAATGACGAAATAGGTGATTTCTTTGATGTGGCCTGTTTTTTCAGAAATCTCAATAAAATCGAGCGGTGGGATGTTTCCTTTAACTGGGTGATGCCAACGAATCAGGGCTTCTACTTTCGAAGCGATACCCGTACTCGATTGAACGATT
>JBBIMC010000262.1:2070-3598 GCA_037444605.1 Mycoplasmatota bacterium
ACTTTGAATTCCTTGTTTCTTACAGCGTGGTATAACATATTGGAAATTTCAATTTGTTTCTTCATGTCATGGTGATATCGTTCATCGTAAATCACCAATTGGTTTTTCCCCATGGCTTTCGCTTTACCTAAAGCCAAATCCACATTCGATAACAACATTTGGGTGGTATTACCATCTTCAGGGTAAGTACATACCCCCACCGATACGGTGATAAAGAATTCTTCATGATCGAGAATAAACGAACGTTTTAAGCGGTTGAAATTGTTTCTGACAATCTCCAACATCTTTTCTTTATTCGCGAACTTTTTCAATAGTACGATAAACCCATCGCCACCAATTCGTCCCACAACGTGTGGTAAATTGGCACTGACTTTGAGTTCTTTTGAGATGAGCAAGATGAGTTCATCCCCAATGGTATGGCCTTTAATTTCATTGATATTGGAGAAATCATCGATATCGACATACACCAACCCTAATAACTCATTGGGGTGTTGTTCGATGTGTTCATCGATCTTTTTAATAACCATGTTTCTCGTATATAAACCCGTTAAAGAATCATAATAAGCGATTTGTTCCAACTCATGTTCCAATTCTTGCATGTTTTGGTTGGTTTTCTTGAGTTCTACCAACGCTTCATTCAGATGATTCATGATGTTGTAGTAGGTGTCCATGCGTTTTTTGATGATGATATAAAAGACATACCCGGTGAAGGCAACGTAAAATAACCCTTTAACCAATTGTAGTTCTTCTACCCTTGTAGGGTCTTGAACGAGAAATTTAAGGGCTATATCTGAAAAGAAAATCCACAAGACACCTAAGATGATGTAAAAGCCACTGACTTCTAAAGCGTTTCGTAATGGATTCGCTTTAAAGGCTTGTTCATAGGGTGTTAATTTAGTTTTCATCTCTTTTTCTTTTTCCATGAGTGTACCACCTTATAGTTATATTATACCTATTATGAAGAAAACATCGCTTAAATTGATTACTTTTTTGTCATAAATGGTATATAAAAGAAAAATCAGCCCGAAAAAGGACTGATTAAGGTAGTGTGATAAATAAATATCCAATGACCACGTGTGGGTCATTTTGTAGGACATATGTTAGGATGAGCATGGTTCTATTCGCATCCGCTTCGATGATTTCATCAATGTATGAAGCGTGAATGGTTAAGGTATCATTTGAGAACGCATAATCATCAAATGAAATATCATTACCGCCTAAACCTTGGAAAGAACCCCCTTTTAAATCAAAGGAAAATACCAAGTCCACACCCTCATAATTCACAGAACCAGAGGAGATTATTTCAGGAATAGCGATAACAACCAATTTCACAAATCGATATACAGTAATATCGTCTTTCGTAGTTGTTAAAACAAAGTGATTAGTCAACGCATCGATCTTTTCAGAATCGATGATGAGTCCAAATTCATCCACTGTGTAGTCTTCATCTAAAACCAATGGAATTTCGCCCGCGAATAAGGTATCTGGTGTTTCAATGTCTAAGACCATACCAGCTTCAATTACATAG
>JBBIMC010000263.1:0-2569 GCA_037444605.1 Mycoplasmatota bacterium
ACAACTTGTCAAGGAAGAAAGCGATTCGGGTCATATAACCGGTAGATTCTAATAAACTGATGAGGATAAACAATAAAATCAATTGAGGGACAAAGTTTAATACAGCCCCAACCCCAGCAATCATCCCATCAGCTACCAAGGAAGCCGACCATGCAGAAGCCCCGATGTTGCGTAACCAGTCGAACATCCAACTGGATAACGCAGAAACATTGCCATCGATAAAATCGACGGTTAAGCTACCGATGACACCGACAGAAATGTAATAAATCAGGAACATAATCAAAGCGAATATCGGTAATGCTAACCATTTATTTAAGAATATTTTATCCAATAATTCAGTGGTATGATCGCCATGATGTAACCGCACAAACGTTTGAGATTTTACTTTTTCGATATAATCGTAACGACCACTCGCGATGATGGTTTCAATGTCTTGTTGATAGGATTGCTCAAGCGGTTTAATCCATTTATCAATGTCTAGCCCTACGGATTCAATGATGGGATCTTTTTCCAATAACTTGATTGCGATAAAACGTGCGTGGTCTTGATGGATTTGACTGACTAAATGACCAATGATTTTTTCGACGTTTGGTCTAAAAATAGATTGTGTTTGATGCTTAATGTACGTTTGACTTTCAATGATGTCCACCAATTCTTTAAGACCTGAACGCTTCAATGCGGATATCTTAACAATGGTGGTTTGAAGTTGTTCTGATAAGGCTTTAATATCGATCGAAATGCCTTTTTTATCGAACATATCCGCCATATTTAATGCAATCACCATATCGATATTGAGTTCCATCAACTGGGTGGTCAAATATAGACTACGTTCAATCGATGTCGCGTCGATGATGTTGATGATTAAGTCGGGTTTCTCTTGAATCAAGAATGCCCTTGATAAAGCTTCTTCAAGCGTATAGGGCGATAAGGAATAAATCCCTGGTAAATCGATGATTTCATGGGTACCATTGGAAATGTAGCCCACTTTTTGTTCAATCGTTACCCCAGGCCAGTTACCAATTTTTTGATTAGCACTGGTTAACGCATTGAACAAAGTGGTCTTACCACTATTTTGATTGCCAATCAGTGCTATTCTCATAATGGGTGAACCTCGATGAATGATAGGTCAGCTTTTCTCACACATAAATCATAATCTCTGACTTTAATATCATAAGGATCACCCAGGGGTGCTATGTGTTTGATTTCAACCACGACCCCAGGCGTAATACCCATATCTAATAGACGACGTTTGATTTCTTTAGACGTGGATTCAATTTTGATAACCCGACCTTTTTGACCTGTTTTTAATTGGTCTAAGGACAAGGTTTGTAAATCGCATGTAGGCATAAAAAAACACCCCTTTAACACTGATTATGATAATCAAATTGAGGGGTGATTTCAAATGAAGTTATAATTATTTTAAATAGACTTATAAATTAGAATCGTCTTTCTTGACTTTAGTTTTCTTTTCCGGCACTGGGTCATATTTTGGCTTAAAAAGTGGGTTACAGGTGAGGACACGTTTGGTCGATAAATACATGGCTTTAGGGAAACTAAAACGTTCAAAACACCCCAATGCATAATTCGAACATGACGGCTTGTGTCTACAAACAAAATGCTTGTTAGGAGAGACGTTTTTTTGATACCATTTAATGAGTTTGACTGATCGTTTTTCCATCTTTTTCACCCATCGCCATTATACCACAAATTCACACATAAAAAAGAGATGCGCAAACCAAAGGCGTTATGTTATAATTTAATCAAGTAGTGAAACCGATTTCAAGGAGGAAAATGATATGAAGGTTTATGATACAAACCAAATCAGGAACATTGCCATCCTAGGACATCTAGGATCAGGAAAGACCAGCATTGCTGAAGCATTATTATTTTCAAGTGGTGCAATTAGCTCACGTGGCAGCGTCGAAGCTAAGAACACCGTATCCGATTTTATGGATGAAGAAAAAGCGAAACAAGGTAGTTTGTCGACTAGTATCATCCCAATTGAGTACAATGGCATTAAACTCAACTTTTTGGATGTGCCAGGCACCGATGAATTAGACAATGAAATCAAACAATCCCTTTCAGTCGTTAAAGGTGCAGTATTGGTCGTTGACGCTTCTAAAGGCGTTGAAGTAGGCACTGAAAAACTATGGAAAGAAATTCGCGATATGCATATTCCAGCGGTTATTTTCGTGAACAAGATGGACAAAGAAAATGTCAAGTTCGAAGATGTTTTAGAAAGTATTCGCGTTAAACTAGGTAAAAAAGCAGTCCCATTTTGTTGGCCAATTGGTCGAAATGAAAACTTCGAAGGTTTTGTGAATGTCATTGAAATGAAAGCCCGTATTTACGACGGCACCACTTCACATGACGCCCCAATTTGGGATGAGAAGAAACCAAAGATTGAACAACTTCGTAATATGATTATGGAATCCGTCGCTGAAACCAGTGATGAACTCCTTGAAAAATTCTTTGGTGGCGAAGAATTAACCGAAGAAGAAATCAATGAAGGCTTAAAGAATGGTATTTATCATGGTGAATTAACACCAGTCATCGTCGGTTCTGCAAC
>JBBIMC010000264.1:0-2300 GCA_037444605.1 Mycoplasmatota bacterium
GATCCGGTTCAGGACAGGGTGTCCCTCGGGAAGCATCTCCCGGCTGAGGTGCAGCTGGCCGAGGATCGCGGCCAGCTGGTTGTTGACGTCATGGGCGATGCCTCCGGCCAGCGTCCCCACGGTTTCCATGCGCTGGCTGTGCTCCAGCTGGCGCTGGAGCCGAGCCTGGTCGGCCAGGCTCTCTCCCGCCTTGCGGAGGACCCGGTCGAGGCTTCGGATCTCCAGGATGTCCGAGCGGATCTCCGGCGGTTCCTCGCCCTGGCCCAGGCTCTCGGCGATGGTGCTGAGTTCGGCGATGGGCTCCACCACCCGCCGGGCGATCTGGTGGATGCGCCAGGCGGCCAGCCCCAGGCAGAGCAGGGCCAATCCCATCATGCTTCCCACGCGAAGCCAGGTCGGCCCCAGGAGATCCTCTTCCGGCACGGCCAGCAGCATGCGCCAGTGAAGGCCCGGCAGCCCGTCGAACGAGCGGAGGAGGCCGACGGCGGCCTTCCCGTCGAGGCGGATCCTCCGGGGCTGGTCGCCGGCCGCATCATCTCCCAGAAGGTCGGTCCGGAACCCGGGCCCGCCTGGGTTCACCCGCTTGAGGAAGGCGTCCCGGCGCCCTTCGGGCGTTTCGAAGGCCGGGGCCTTCGGCAGGATCAGGGCCCGGCCCTGGGGATCGATGACCAGACAGCGACTGCCGGGTGTGGGCTGGGCGGCCCAGACCCTGCCGGTGAGGTCATCCAGCAGGAAGTCCAGAGCGGCCACACCGCGCAGGCCATCAAGAATAGGGTAATGTGGTTTGGTGGTTAAGGTCTTTGATTGCATGGGGGATGGGTTAGTAAAATACTGATATAACTTACATGATGAAGTTAAGGGAAGGATCTGAAAAATAAAAAACCACCTGCATTTTATTGCAGGTGGTTTTATTGTTAAAGAGAAATTGAAATAATATCAATGAAGGTCCCGTGCTATTTCGCCATGGTATACATAGTCCAATCCCTGCTCCTCTTCTTCTGCTGTAACTTTTACCCTTGTTATTTTATTTATCAGCATCAACATTAAATAGGTAAACAGGTAAGCATATACAGAAGTAACGGCTACAGCTATCAGCTCTTTCATAAAGAAGGTGCCCCCTCCAAACAGTAATCCATCGGCACCTCCCGGGTTAATTGATTTTGTTGCAAATACTCCCAATAAAATAGTTCCCGCAACACCACCTACACCATGTACTCCCCAAACATCAAGTGCATCATCCCATCCCATCTTATTTTTCAGTTTTACGGCAAAGTAGCAAACCACTGCACCAATAAAACCAATTAAGAAAGCCATCGGGTAGGTTACATAACCGGCTGCCGGAGTAATAGTGGCCAGACCCGCTACAGAACCTGTTAACAAGCCCACAAATGTTGGGCGCTTGGGTTCAATAAACCACTCAATGGCAAGCCAGGTTACTGCAGCCACTGAAGCAGCAAGGTCTGTATTAACAAACGAAAGTGCGGTAACACTATTAACCTGCAGTTCACTTCCGGCGTTAAAACCATACCAGCCAAACCAGAGTAATGCCGTACCAATAGCAACCAGCGGCAGGTTGTTTGGCCGCTCATGCTTTACACGTCGTACGCCAACATATATTACAGAAGCCAAAGCAGCAAAACCTGCAGTGGCATGTACCACAATTCCGCCGGCAAAGTCTAATACGCCCCATTTAGCCAGTAATCCATTGCCCCAGATCATATGGGCAAATGGATAGTAAACAAATATTTGCCAGAAGGTTAAGAAGATAAAGAATGCTTTAAAAGTAACCCTGTTTGCAAAAGCCCCCGTAATAAGCGCAGGCGTAATAATGGCAAACATCATTTGATAGGCGATGAAAACGATCTCGGGGAATCTTTTGTCGGGAGAGAACAAGGTGCTGGGACTAACACCGTGGTAAAAAGCTTTGTCCAAGTTCCCGATGATCTGCCCTTCTCCGCCGCTGAAGCAGAGCGAATAACCAAACATAAACCACAAGACAGATGTCCAGCCCATCGAAACAAAACTTTGAATCATAACATTCAAAATGTTTTTCTTACAGGCAAGTCCACCATAAAAAAAAGCTAATCCGGGGGTCATAAGCATTACCAGGCTGGTGGCAACAATCATAAACGCGGTTAAACCGGTATCAAACATGGCATATAATTTTATTCAATATAAGAGGCGCAATATTAAACAGTATTTCGTTTATTTCTCGATTTACTGATAAAAATATTTGAAATATGACCAAATATTGAATAAAATTCATTTCATAGTAAATATATGGCTAATAAGTTTGCCTG